>NZ_JBAXHI010000054.1:0-20729 GCF_037138995.1 Candidatus Chlorohelix sp.
GTGGTTGCAGCCGCAGTGGTAGTCGGTACTGGAGTAACAGTGTTGTCACCGCAAGCTGCCAGTAGGCTGGTTACCATCATAAACAAAGCCATTGCTACATATAGTTTTTTCGGCTTCTGCATGAAATAGTCTCTCCTTCTGTTTCGCATTCTCGGCAGTCAAGGTAAATTACCGAGTTTGCAGTAAAAATAAACAAGTAACAATTTGCAGGTCTTTTATCAAAATTACCTGCTTTTTGCCGAATTATTAAGCGTTCGGCACAGCTAAGTGGATAAAAACCGCGAAGAGAATAGTGCATTATACATCAGAATTTTTTTTTGGCAAAGAATAATCCCATATGTCACAGGGCTGTTGCATAGTGGGAGTGCCTAGTAATGCAGAGGTAGCATGCTATAATAGATTTTTGCTATTGTTAAGCAGCCTCAGATGTTTGGCAAAATTAAAATTCACCTCTTCCAAGATAGGCACACCCCAAATTACAAGGGGTTTGACAATGTGACAGTTTTATTTCTATAATGAAGCATACGTTTAGCATAAAAACTGACGTGGGGTTCTATCTTCAGAAAGCTTGCTCACATCCGTGCAGACGCTTAACTGCTCGAACCCGATACCCGTACTGATAGCATTAGCGGGTAAAGAGTGTAGTACCCTTGCCTTTTCACCGTCCAAGTATTTGCATCACGAGAAAAGGGCAGGGTTAGTAGGAGGTTAGTTCTTAACGGTGTCTCAATATGACAAATCTGACTCCAAAGGTGGTAGTAGCACTGCGGAAGCTCCAAGACCCGAAGAAAATTCCGACAAACAAGATCGTGAACACTTCCATAAATTTGTAAACAGCCCACGCATCGAAGCCCGGCAATTGCTGGATGAAATCGCAGGGGTTGCGCCTAACAAGCGCCACAAATTATCAGACCACTCCACTTTAAGAACTATTCGTAAAATCCTTTTCTCCCCTATCACATCATTGCTATGGCTTCTCCAACTGATTTTACGACCACTTATAAAGCTCGATCTCGCCCTACTTAGTGAGATGCGAAAGTTTCTAAAACACCCCGGTACTTTCTTTTGGTTCAACCGACTTGCGCCAGAAGCAGCGGCGCAACACTTCGGAACAACCTCAACCGAAGAAATGACCCACCATGCCCGTCGTTATGCCGCGCATGTCGCAGTTATGGGCTTGGCATTGGTGGTAGTAGCTGGCGGCGGTTTCAGTGGAGCAGTAAAACAGATTCTTAGTCCCGAAGCGCGTATGCCCGTCAGTGGCGAACTGAAGGACGGCGGCTATTTGACAGTTACCGGAAATATGAAGGGTATCGTGCTGAATAGCCTCGGTACTACTGATGCCGGAACTAAACGAGTCAAAGTGTACACCGTACAAGCGGGCGATACCCTGCGCAACCTCGCCACTCGCAACAATATTAGCCTTGATACTATACTGTATGCCAACCAAATAGATGACCCGGATCAGGAAATTAAGTCAGTCGCGAAACTGGTTATTCCACCCGTTACTGGAATGTGGCACGTAATAACCCGCAGCTCTTTTGAGGTGGATACAATTGCTTCTATAGCGGCGCGTTATAATGTTGACCCCAAAGTCATTATAGACTATGCCCCCAATCAGTTAGCTGGAGTGGACATTAAACAACCCCTCAAACCGGGTAATGATGTTATGGTTCCAGGCGGAGTCAAGCCATTACGCGATAGCCTATTACTTTACAAGGTGCGTGATGGCGAAACAATGCAAGCTATTGCTGATAAATTTGGCATTTCCCGCGAGACCATTGCCATTTTCAACGGACCGGACGAAGCCCCGCTGCAAGAGGTTACACCAGGTCTAGAGATTACCATCTTACCTGTTAGCGGGATACGAGTAAGAGTATTGGCGAACGATAATGTAACAAAAATATCCCAGCGTTTCTTTGTACCGGTGGAGAATATTGTGGGGTTATCCCTCAATAATCTGCAAAGTAAGGATACGCCGCTTACCGTAGGCGATTATTTGATAGTGCCTAACGGCAAAGTTCCGGCTGCTGCTGTCACTGCCCCTCGTTCAAATACCGGCAGTGGTGCAAAGGCAAGCGAGTCGAGCCGTTATGTGTACATACCTCCCGCGCCGAAACCTGTCTCCGCAACCGCTAGTCGCAACCCCTTCGGAGCGCTCTCTGCGCCACCACCGGGTGCGCCCGTAGGTACTACTGGAAGCATGATGTGGCCTATGCGCGGGCTTATCACCACCTATTACGGGCAACGCATCTGGTACGGCATCCATCAGGGCTTGGACATCTCAACATCCGTCAATGCCCCGATTGTAGCCGCTGATGGCGGAGTGGTAATATTTGCCGGGTGGTCGAATGATGGTTATGGGAATATGGTGGAAATAGCCCATAGCAACGGTTTGTACACGCTCTACGGTCACTTCAACTCGGTTTCGGTTCGGGTGGGGCAGCAAGTTGCCAAAGGTCAGCTTTTAGGGCTAGAAGGCAGTACCGGCAATTCAACTGGCCCTCACCTCCACTTTGAAGTGCGTTGGGGAAACATTTACGGTCAAACCTACGACCCACTGCGCTTCTTAAGGTAAGATTTTACTCGAAATATTGATAATATAAAGCTTTAACCCCCTTTCTGCCTTTTAGGAAGGGGGTTATGTTTTGAACAATGGAACCCAAGAATTAAAAAGTTGCATCAAACTGGGGTTATGCTTTCTAGGGAAGCAATGGCTATCGTGGAAGGGTTTCTGGTTCGCCTGCCTAAGTTGCCTAACTGATTTGTTACCCTACCTTGCCCTCCTCTTGATCTGTGTGCGTAATTATTTTTGGTTTCCTTACGCCGCATATTGGTGTGTGTTTGCCTAGCAGACAAGCATGGTGGCGTGGTATCGGCTGAGAATCTAGCGAGAGTCAAGCAGGCGGTGGTGTGGTATTGACGCAACTCGCGCAGGGCTTTTCCGTAACATCACGAGCATAGAAGATGAGAGAGGGAATGGCAACTGACCAACCCGACCTGAGATTGTCGCCCTTTGACGAGGTGCGCTAACATGAGATTGCCGTAGTAATGGGTGAAATCGAACTGAGAGGTACAAGGATATGGCTCTACGCAAACAAGATATTAGCCCTCCAAAGCTGGAATACTACTATGATACGCACCCCACTCAAGAGGACTTAGTAAGCGAAAGCACTTTTCAATCGGAGCTAATCCACTACTTGATAGAGATGTTGTGGTGGTACTATCGTGCCAAGAAATGGTTTATCGTAACCAAGGAGAAAGAGGCGGCGTGGGCAAAGCTACGGGAGTTGGGAATAGACCCTGAGAAGCTGTAACATAGTATCTATCCCTGCTTTTGGCGAGGGTGTTTTGCTATTTTCCCAACGAAACTGACTAATATTTGAACCTTCTTCCCCAATAAAAAGCGTTTGCCAGCAGTAACCATTATCAGGTGGCTTATGGCACGTATGTTAAATGCCCCTACCCCCCACATGTGTATAGTTTAGCAAAAAGGTAGGGCGTAGTGGTTTACTTTAAAGCTTTATGGTGGTAAATTATATACATAACTTGCTGCCAGTGTTTGAAGCGGCATGTACTGGGTGTGGGACACAAATCCCCAAAACGGCGTTACATTAGTGAGTGAAATGGAATTTTAATAGAGGGGCATCAAACCGGTCAAGGAATCTCGGTTTAGCCATAGAGGTAAGCAGAAACGGTGGAAGTTTTGGGCTTATTTTGGGTTGCCTATTCTATACATTACCTGTCTGTTTGCGGCGTTAACCTATAACGGGCTATGTCACAAAATACCCGTTGAAATTCGTGTCGAACTTTGTCGAGATGGTGGGAATAGATATATAAGGAGTACGATTTCGGTTGCTCCCTTGTCTGTCAGGAATTAAACCGAGCAAGTAGCTGATTTTCATGAAAACTATTACAGGCTAGTGAGGAGAGAGAATGAACCCAAGTGATAACGCCGGATTTCACTGGACAGGACACCCGTTTATAGATTTTGGGGTGGAGACTTTATGTATTAAGTGTGGGGCGGCTACGCCGGAAGAACTTACAATAGAGCAAGTGACCGAATTTGCTGAAGAAGTTGCGCCACTATACTTAAACAAGCCTGAACCGTTCAAGTCAGTGATGCAGGCATTCGGCATTAATTTCTTGAACACAAGTTGGACTAGAGAGCAGCAGTTGGATAATGTTAAAAAATATCTTTTGGCTTTTAAAGAGACTCCAAACCCTGAATTACCCATGTGTGCTTTTTTTAAAAGCCCCTCTTCAATAGTTGTAGCGCGGGATGCTTTCCCGATGTTGATGGGTCGAGGTGGAATTAATTTCTACCCGCATGGGCAATCAGGTATTCCAGTAAGCGGACAAGCTCTGACGGCAATTCAGGCGGTTATTTTCGGGGCATTGCGTTCGCAAGGAAAGTTGCTGGTACTTGAAGCGGATGACCCTAACCTGCGACGGGAAGTAATCTGGAATTGGGTTGACATAATTCGCAAGCGGATTGATTTGAGCAAGCAGGGTAAAGAAGCTCACGATTTGGCAGCGCCCAAAACCACATTAATTAATACTCTCCAGAATATAGAGTCTACCAGAAATCAGATCAAAGGTGGTGTGGCGCGTTACGAAGGTGGCGCAAGACTTTATTTGTTTAATAATAGTGGGCAAGGTCCTTCACTTGAGATTATTGCTTTGCCCACGTCTATTTTAGCTTTTATTCAAAACGCGCAAAGACCTGAATATATACACGGTTGGAATGAGATTAGGCGGCGGGGATGGCTCTTGCCCAAAGCCAAAAAAGGCGATGCGATTGTGCCGGAGGATTATGAACCTGACCAGACTCAGCGCATGGGCTTATTCAATCGTTTTTTCACCGATTTATTTAATTTGCCGGAAGGCACTGCTAGGTTCATCCGTAGTTATTTTCTGGGGACACAACGGGCATTGGCGGAGAAATCGCCGCAATGGGAGGATAAGCGCAAGCTATTTGGCAATGAACAAATTAAGGCTATCTGGAATTTAACCGAATTGTTTTTAGAGGAGGTATTGGAAGTGCAAAACGAGCGAATAGAAAATATCAAGGAGTTAGCCGAAGCTTTAGCAGTAATAGTTAATGATGACGCGCCGCGTTACAAGCGGTTTCTGCAAGTGAAACGCAATTGGGGTGAAATTCGACGTTTCTTAATTCAAATTAACCGACGTGAAACCGAGAAGAAACAAGAACCCAAACCGATTTTGAAGCTGGATCAATTTTTGTCGGTTTTTGAGATTAACGAGGATAACGAATACGTTGACTGGGGTGTGGCTTGGGATTTACTCGTGATTCGTCTGATGGAAGTCCTACATGAAAAGTACGATTTCTACAATAAGCACCCAGACGCTATTTTTTCTGCGGCGGACGAAATTGAAGAGACTCAAGAAATGGCTGAGGCAAGAAACTAACCCACATTTTACAAGTAAGGAGAATAGCGGCTATGTCTTTTTTAACTGGCGTAATATTTCTGAATGCTCCAGCAGCAGCGCTTAATAATTCAGGAGCGGACACATCTTCCGGCAATGATAATGCAATCGCGGTAAAAGCAATACAAACTAAAGAGGGAAAATTTCCCTATGTTAGCGCACAGGCTTTTCGGGCTTGGTTGCGTAGCACCTTGGAGCAGCAAAAGCCTTATGGTTGGCAAACCTCCCCAATTGACCGCGAAGGCAAAATCGCCTATACAGACGGCAATCCCTTAGATTATTGGGATGATGATTTGTTTGGCTATATGCGGGCGCAAGGCAAAAGCAAAGAAGCTAAAGCCAGTCGGGAAGCGTTGGTGAGCAAATTAACCAAAACAGAAACTACCATTACACGTGTGTCACCGCTTCGAGTTAGCACTTTTATGTCGATTGCGCCTAATCCTGGTCTGACACAAGATTTTGGAGTGATGGCGCGGCAAGAAGGCAACCCTGTACCGCACGAGCATCAGTTTTACCACGCAGTATTGAAAGGGCTGTTTTCGCTAGATTTATTCGCGGTTGGTACTTTCAGCCATATAGATCGCACCGGCTACCTTAATCTGGATGAAGTAAGAATCGAGTTAGCGAAGCAGAGAGGTTTACAGCATCTAGCGGAAGAAAAGAGCTATCGGCTTGATGATGCAGCGCGGCGCAATCGGGTAGCGGCTTTGCTGGAAGGGCTGGCAATCATATCTGGTGGGGCAAAACAAACGCTGCATTACACCGATATAACACCTGCTATTGTACTGGCAATGGTGACGAAGGGCGGCAATAATCCGTTGCAATATGTTATCACGGCGGATAAAAATGGCTTGCCGATGGTACATCAAAAAGCTTTGGCACAGACAATTGATGCATGGCGCGACCAAATCGAGTCGCCGTTATATGTGGGTTGGGTAGAGGGTTTTTGCGATGACCAGCGCGAGGCTCTGGTAAAAATATTAGGCGACGAGGTTGTAGCGAAATTGCCCAAAGGCTTTGAGATAGGGCATCCACGCCAGATTTTGCAGAAAATTGCAAATGAATTTAAACAACCTGGCAATAACTGGCTAGAGTAGGAAAGAGGTTTTATATGAGGGTATTAAAGGTGGAACTGGAAGGAACTACTACTTCCTTCCGCTACCCGCATTTTTTGGTGGGGCGGCAGCCTAGTATGCCGCTCCCTCCCCCTGCTACTATTTACGGGCATATTGCCAGCGCTCTTGGTGAATTTCCTGATCCTGCCGAATTGCAATTTGGCTATTGTTTTACTTATGCAGGGCGTAGCGACGATTTGGAAACGCAGCATATTGTAAGCGTTTCTACTGGCAAAATAGATAAGAAGTGGGGTTATATCAAGAATTTGGAGGGGAGTATCAATCCCTCTAACCGTGAGGTTTTGCTCTTTCCAAAACTAACTCTGTATATCAAGAGCGATAATCTGGATTTTTATGAGGCGCGATTCAGGCAACCGCGATATGCGGTAGTGTTGGGACGTTCCCAAGATTTGGCTACTTATACAGGGGTCACACAGATAGATTTGGTTGAGAGTGTGAGCGGTTATTTTGAGGGAACTTTGCTATCCAATAGCTTCCGCAAAGAACGTACCAATGCCGGGAGTTTGATGCAGATGCCTCGCTTCATTAATCCCGAAAACCGACAAGAAGTAGATTGGGAAATGTATCTGGTGATTGAAAAGCCTGTATTCACCAGCGACGCTCCAAATGACAAACGCAGTAGTCAAAAAGTGTGGTCAGGTGATATTTCATTTTTGGTTGACCCGGATGCTGGATTGGTCAAAAAGAATCAGTCCCGCATCGTAACATTCCATAGTTTTATGGGATAGGGAATGCCTCTTTATGGTTAATATTGCCGATAATATTTGGGCTAAATCACCTTGGGGTACAAATACCAGAGGTGAATCTCTGGATAACCATACATGCCAGCTTATCCATAAATTTATGGAGTTATATGGGCGTACGCCTATGCTGGCAAATATAGTAGAAGAGCCTTGCTTCTGGCAGCGGGTGTTTTGGGCTTGTTTTTTGCACGATTTTGGGAAGGTAGCCGCAGGATTTCAAGCTCAATTGCGAAATGAGGTTTTGTGGGGGCATCGTCACGAAATTTTATCGCTGGCATTTTTAAGCTGGGTGTGTAAGCCGGATAGCGAAGATTATGCTTGGATAGTAGCGGGAATTGCGGCACATCATAAAAATGCCGGGATAGACACACCCACCGGGAGAACTATTTTTGGATCTTACTACCCTGTGGGAGTGAATGATAAACCTAAAACATTGAGTAGTTTGCAGCGTATGGTTGAGGGCGAGCATGGTAATGGGGTAAGTCAAACCGATTTAACAGATATGGCGAACATTTTGCAAACTCGCGTCCCTGAATTTATCCAGAAATACTCTTTGACCACATTAGGAGTGGCATATGACAGCAATATTCCCGATATACTTGATAACTCTCGGTTTGTGCAAGAAGCGCCAGAAGTAATTTTTGAGGCTCTTTGCATGTATCAAGATTTAGTATTGGATATAAAACAGGATTTGAGAAAACGCAAAGGAGCGTCCCTGCTTAATCGGCAGGCAATCGCTTTGCGCGGGATGGTCTTGTTGTCGGATCGGTTGGCAAGTAGCGGGGCGGAGAAAATCGTTCCAGCGGATTTGCCGCTCGCCGCCGTTATCTTGAATGGGCAAAACGGGCATCCGCATC
Organism: Candidatus Chlorohelix sp.; assembly: GCF_037138995.1. NCBI lineage: Bacteria > Bacillati > Chloroflexota > Chloroflexia > Candidatus Chloroheliales > Candidatus Chloroheliaceae > Candidatus Chlorohelix > Candidatus Chlorohelix sp. The sequence continues at coordinate 8,188 of NZ_JBAXHI010000054.1, forward strand.
AGAATGCGGCAGCAAAGGCTCACGGCTCAATTATTATAGCTGCGCCTACCGGGAGTGGCAAGACAGAAGCGGCTTTGATGTGGGCGCATAAGCAGCAAGAAATTACCGATTTGCACCCATGCCTGATTTACATTCTGCCTTATCAAGCCAGCATGAACGCAATGCAAAAACGACTCGCCAACACCCTTTATGGCAAAGATATACTACCAGAAGATATTGCCTTAATGCACGGGCGCAGCAGTCAGGTATTGTACAAGCAATTGACCAGTATGGGCAGTAACCCCCAAGAAGCCGCAAAGGGGGCGAAGCGGGCGAAGGCAATGGCAGGTTTGTATCAACCTAGCGTCTGGGTAGCTACGCCCTATCAACTTTTGAAAGCAGCTTATCGCTTGCCGGGTTACGAGATGCTTTTCACTGCTATTGCAGGGGCAAGGCTAATTATTGATGAAATTCATGCTTATGACCCTCAGCGATTAGGCATGTTTATTGGTTTGCTGGCTTACTTGAAAAAGTATTGGCAGGTGGAGGTTTGCGCGATGACGGCAACAATGCCTTCATGGTTAAAGGACTTGCTCATAGAGAAGCTTGAAATTAAGGCTGCCGAAAATTTGGTGCAACCACCTGATGAACTGTTCGCGTATTTTAGCCGCCATATTTTGCATCGCAAAGAAGGCACATTGGGTAGTCCGGCAGTATTGGATTTTATTGTGGAGCAGTACAAGGCGGGGAAGTCGGTGCTGGTGTGCGCTAATACGGTGAAATCCGCGCAAGAAACTTTAACACGGCTAAGGGGTTATATTCCTCAAAAAGACAAAGTAATGTTGCTGCATAGCCGTTTTACCGGAGAAGACCGCCAAAATAAAGAGCGCGAGATTATAAGTAAAACCAACGCTGCTAAGACTAACCCTGAACCACTGATAGTAGTGGCAACACAAGTGATAGAGGTTAGCCTAGACCTCAGCTTTAGCACCATTGTAAGCGAACCAGCCCCCCTTGAGGCTTTGGCGCAACGTTTCGGGCGGGTTAATCGGAGGGGTAATGCCAGTACGCCGCGTGCGCCTGTGTATGTTCTAAGCAACACTCAAAACGATGAAATCAACGAAAAGATTTATGACTCAGACCTTCTGAAAAAAACCAGTGACCTTATTGAGCGTGAAAGCGACAAGGAGATTGATGAGCGGCTTTTGTCACAGTGGTTAGATGAGATTTACGGGGATGATTTGAAAGCGCATTTCACTAAAGAGGTACTAGCGGCAGAGAAGAGTTTCCGGGAGGCTTGTTTGAATACTTTGCGTGCTTTCGATTCAGATGATGACCTTGAAAAATCTTTCGATGAGCTTTTTGACGGCACAGAAGTATTGCCTATTTCCAAAGAGGTTGAGTATAAGCACTTGTTGGAAACAGAGTCAGCGTTGGCTGCCAGCCGTTTGTTAGTACCGATTAGCTGGAAACAATTTCGGAGTCAGCGCGACAAAATTCAAAAGGATGACAGTACCCAAGTTTATGTAGCTGATTTAGCGTATGATTTTGACACTGGCTTACAACTTTATGGAATAAGGGAGTAAGAGTCAATGGTTAGTGAGGTAGCAGCCCCAACAGAATTTTCGGCTCAGGTGTTCGAGTTCCGATTCGAGGTGGCAGAGCGGGTGGTGTTGAACCAGCATAAGGGGGCGGCGCTGCGTGGGGCGTTATTCCACGCTATCCGCAAGGTGGGATGCAGTTGTCTGGAATTGACTTCCTGCCGCCCTTGCCCGTTGGTGGAGGCTTGCCCGGTTTCTTTTCTGCTGGCTACTGTGGATGATGACGGCAAACGTGGCGGGGATGTACCACGCCCATTTGTGATTAACCCGCCACTCGAAGCTAAAAATATCTATGAGGTGGGCGATACCTTCAATTTCGGCTTGACTCTTTTCGCCCGTTCGGTGAAATTCCTGCCCTATCTGGTGGTGGGGCTACAGCAAATGGAGCGCGAAGGGCTTGGAGTAAAGTACGAATCTTCTCCCGGACGCTGGCGACGCGGTTCGCTACGGTTACGCAATATAGCGGCGTTGAATCCTTTGAGCGGTGAGGAGCAAATCCTATTCAAGATTGGCAACCGCGCGATTGAAGCGCCCAATAAGCCTACTACCCATTCTGAAGTTTTGGCAATAACGAAAAGCAACGGGGCTGATCAAGTGTACAAGCTTCGCTTTAATTTCCTCACGCCTACCCGATTGATAAAGGAGGGTAAACCGCTCTCTCGACCCGATTTGCCGATTCTGACACAGCGTTTGGTAGAGCGGCTGAGCAGTTTGTCGTCTGAATACGGCAAGCATGAGCTTGTGCTGGATTATGACTCTTTGTTGCGAGAAGCTTCGGAAATGACTTTGGTGGAAGATAGAACTTACTGGGGTGAAGTGCGTAGTTACAGTAATCGGCAGCAGCAAGATTTATCTCTGTCCGGCTTTATGGGAGAAGTAACCTATCTTGGGCGGGCTGGTAAGCTAATACCACTTCTACTTTGGGGGCAACTTACCCATGTCGGCAAGGATGCGACTAAGGGGAACGGGTGGTATTCGCTAATTGCAAAAGAGTTGTCGCAAAGCTGAATATTATTACCATAAAAAGGAGAGTTATGTATAAATTTACAGTAAAAACAACTTCAGCCCTGTTTATGCATGGTGCAAATAAGGAAGCGGAATTAAGACCGCCTTCAATCAAAGGGGTGATGCGCTACTGGTATAGAGCTATTGCGGGCGCTTACTTTGAACCTGATGAGTTAAGGAAGAAAGAAGCTGAAATATTTGGCACTACTGATACAGGTTCAAAGCTAACTGTACGGATTGTTGAAAATAATTCCATAAGATTTGAATCAAGAGATTTATTGCCCCATAAAGCGGAGAGAAATAGAAGGTCGCCAAGCCAATCCATAATAGCCGGAAATACTTTTGATATTACTTTGCAAAGTTATCCACCGGGCAGCCCTGAGCCAGACGCAGCTGCTTGGGCATTGTGGGTGGCGCTCAATCTGGGCGGTTTTGGTCAAAGAGCTAGGCGTGGGGCGGGAAGTTTACAGCTTGTTTCGGTTGCGCCTGTAATACAAGGAATGCCCAATACCCCGCCAAAATTCCCTGAGATTACAGCGATAAGAGAGTGCCTCCAAACTGGTTTGGACGCGGCAATAAAAGTAATCTCCAAAGGCGGGCAAGTCAGAAATCTAAGGGAATTTGAAGATTTCCCAATTCTAGATTATGAATGTGCGCGGGTTTATGTCAGAAAGTTGGAAGCAAAGAGTGAAGAAGAAGCCCGCCGTAAACTTATGGAGCAATTAAGACCCTATAAAAATCCAATATTTGGTTTGCCTTATATGATTCCCGCGACTGGTGAAGAAAGGCGTAATGGCAGATTTGCGTCACCGTTACATCTTCACCTTGTGCCTCTTCAGGAAGGGATGGCTCTGATACAGACCGTTTTATTTAACGGTGAGTTTGAGAAGAATAAAAATAAGCTGATTAATTATTTGGAAGAAAAGGGTCATAAATTCATCGAGGTAGAACTATGACACAACAAGCGCTCTTGCTGGTTTCGATTGGACCGGTGCAGGATTTTATTGCAGGCGCACGCACCATCCGGGATTTATGGGCTGGAAGTTATGTTCTCTCATTTCTGGCACAAAAAGCTCATTCGGTTTCTTTGGAAGCTGGGGCTAAGCCTGTGTATCCTGCTCAAACAAGCTCATCCGGTTTGGGGCTTTCTGCTTCTTTCCCTAATAAATTTATTGTAAGGGTGGATTTTAACCGAGCCGAAGAGTTGGGGAATCTTGCGGAAAATAGTGTTCGGCAAGGTTGGAAAGATATTGCTAACAGTGTAAAGGAAATGTTGGGTAATTATCCTGATAAAAATGTTTGGACTGGTTGGGATGCCCAAATTGAGAATCTGCTGGAAATATATTGGGTATGTATCTCGTTGCCGTCCGCTCAAAACCTAAACGAAGTTGCAATTGATTATAAAACCTTTGCGGAACTTAATTTAATGCTGGACGGGCGTAAGAAGTTGCGTGATTTTGAGTCTTATCAGGGGGATGCCCGCGAAAAAGATACGCTGGATGGTTTTTATGAGCAGATGGGTCCTGTAAATTCCAGCCGTGCTGCTACAGCTGAATTTTGGAATAAACTCGGAGATTGGCTTGCAAAGCAAGGGACAATTGCGCGAGTGGCAGAAAATGAACGCCTTTCCGCGATTAATTTGAACAAAAGATTTGCTTGGGATTGCTATTTCAGATATTTAGACCTTTCAGTAGAAAACTTCTCGTTACCATCCACTTCCGACATAGCAACAATTGCGTGGAAACAGGCTGTTTCAAAAATTGCCTATGCAAACTCTGTGGTTAATGAGGCAAAGAACCGTTTTATTGCGGCACTACAGCCTTTCTTAAAAGAGATAAATGAGCCGGGACAATACAACACATTTGAAAAAATAGACGGCATGTACTTTTATCCTGAAAGTTTGGATGAATCGTCCGGTAATTTAGCTCGATGGTCGCCTTTAGCCCGCGATTCAGCTAGGCATGCCCGTCCTCTTTTGAAGGCTTTCTTTGCTGAAATCGCGAAAATTGACTCAAGCGTGGCTTCCCCATCCCGCTACTATGGGATATTGAAGCTAGATGGCGACAACATGGGCAAAATCCTGAGTGGTGAGGAGGTTGTTTCGGGTAAGCCTCCCAGAAAACCAGAAGTTATTAGCCAACTGCTCTTAAAGTATACTCAAGACATCACCAAAATTGCGGCAGATTTTAACGGTATTGTGGTGTACAGTGGTGGAGACGATGCTTTACTTCTTCTGCCAGTAGCTACCATTTTAACCTGCGCTCAGAAATTAAAAGAAGCCTTTCCGTTAGATGAAACCACTATAAGTATGGGCGCCGCAATTGCCCATCACAAGCAACCGCTACAAACTGCGTTACAAGCAGCCCGACTAGCAGAAGAAACTTCTAAAGAACGTTTTGGGAGAGGCGCGTTAACTCTTTCTGTTCTGAAGCGATCCGGTGAAGAACTATCGGCGGGCTGTAACTGGACGGTAGAGGTTCAAGAAAACGGCGAGCTATTCGAGGCTTTTGAAACGCTGAACGAGTTTATCCAGCAATTGAGACTGGGTGCAGTTTCGCCACGTTTGCCGCATAACCTATACCGAGAAACGGTACGACTGTATGAAGATAAGGGGGAAAGTGTTATCGGCTCAACTGAGATATTAAAAAGTGAATTTATCCGTTTGTTTAAACGACATTGTGAGGTCTCGGAACTTGACAAGTTAAGAGATAAACTCGCCGTCAGGTTATTGCAGGGTGATTTTGGGAATTTTTGCAACTTGCTTTTAGTTGCAACCTTTCTGGCAAGGGGAGGAGCAGAGGAATGAAGCTTTTTTTCCAACCTTCGGATTTTCTTTTTTTTCGCGATAATAAACCCTTCGCAGCTGGGGAGAATTACGGCGGCAAGTCCAGAGAACTACCACCACCTTCGGTTTTATATGGGGCTATAAGGACATGGCTATTGCAGGATAATGATATAGCTTTGGATAAATTTGGGCGACTTGGAAAGCTCGCCGACATTTCCGATCCGGTCATTCGGGTAACAGGCACCAAAAGCGAGTCCGGTACTTTACAGATTAAAGGACCCTTTTTTGCTAACCAAAAGCCCGCCGGGGTGGAATCTTACTTTCCACAACCGTTAGACCTTGTCAAATATAAAGCTACTAAGGCAAGCAGCGATAAACCCTTCTTCCGGTCTTTACAGCCAAAAAAACTAGATAATTATTTGGCTAACTGGCGGGGTCTCAACTTATCGCCGCTTCTTCCTACTGGAGAGTTAGCGGATGATGAAGTTACCGGCGGCTTTTTATCCAAAGTAGCTTTGGAAGCCTATTTGGAAGGGCGTAGTATTGCTCGAATAAATACTATAGATGCCATGATAGAGTCCGAAAGCCGCATAGGCATCGCTGTCGGTAAAGAAGGCGTTACGCAATCGGGTCAATTTTACACCTTGCAAGGCAATCGTTTTGTAGATGGCTATGGGCTTGCCGTAGATATTGAGGGCTTGAACGGCATTAATCTGGCTACTCAAGGCTTAAGACAATTGGGCGGGGAGCGTCGTTTTGGGTTTCTCACCGAAATAGCTGATGAGATTGCGCCACAAGCACCGGAGATTATTGGTAACAAATTTAAATTGGCGCTGGCAACACCTGCTATTTTTGAGGGCGGTTGGCTTCCTAGCTGGATAGACCGTACAAGCGGCGAGGGAAGTTTTTCAGGTTTGAAAGTCCGTCTTGTTGCAGCAGCAGTTGGGCGTGCCGAAACCATCTCAGGTTTTGACATGGCTCTTGGACGACCTAAGCCTATCCGTAAAGCTGTGCCTGCCGGTAGTGTGTATTATTTTGAGTTGCTTGAAGGCGCCGCAACTGAGATTGTTAATATTATTCATAACCAAACTATATCTGACGAACTAGCCCACGCAGGTTTCGGACTAGCGTTTGTGGGTAGCTGGTAATTCTTGGAAAAGGAGAAATCTATTATGTCTGAAGCGGGAACACTTGCCTTTATTTACGCTGAAACTCCCCTACACCCCGGCACTGGCTCTAGTCTTGGCGTGGTTGACCTTCCGGTGCAGAGAGAGCGTACCACTAATTTTCCGACCATTCAAGGCTCTTCGTTAAAAGGAGTTTTGAGGGCGCAAACTGAGGATGAAACCGCTAAATCGTTATTTGGTCAGCAGGAACAAGCCGGATTGCTCTCTTTCTCTGACGCAAAGCTCCTACTTTTTCCAGTGCGTTCCCTCAAGGGTGTTTTTACTTGGATTACCTGCTCTGCTGTGCTGGCACGTTTGGTTCGCGACCTTTCCGCTTTGCAAGTAGCAGTGGATTGGAAAGATATACCGGATGTAGTTCAAGGCAAAACGCTGGTTACAAATACCTCTGATTTGGTGATACAAGGTAATTCGCAACAGGTGGCTTTAGAGGAGTATCTATTTACGCCTGAAACCTCTGAGTGGGCATCTAAAGTGGCAGCGTGGTTGGCGAAAAATGCCCTGCCTGCTACTGACGATTTCGTTTGGTGGCGCAGCAAACTACAAAAAAGCCTGATAGTTTTACACGATGATGATTTTCGGGATTTTGTGACGACTGCCACCGAAGTTGTAGCCCGTACCGCTCTTGATGCGAAAACCAAAACGGTGAAAAATGGGGCGTTATGGTATCAGGAATTTTTGCCTGCTGAAACTCTTTTCTATTCGGTTGCTTTCGCGCAGAGTCGTAATCAAGGCGCTAAAGGTTCGGAGGTTTTGCAACAGTTCAAAGACCTGAAAATCGAACGCATCCAAATAGGCGGTGATGAAACTACCGGAAAAGGCTTTTGCAAAGTCCGGTACTTATAAGTTTAGCAGGAGAACTTGATGAGAACATTTATCTGTACGGTAGGCACTTCGCTGGTGGAAAACGATGGGGTTGATTCCGGCTATGTGCAAGATTTGGATAATGCATCGGTGGATGCCAACCCGCCTGCCGCAAACAAGGTGAAAGAGTCCATTCGCAAAGCTATCAAAAATGCCGATACCCGCGATAAAAAGCTTGCGCTTTCCGCCGAAATAAAAAGCCTACTTTCCGCCGAGATAGCGGCTTCAGACGAGGTTGTTTTGTTACATAGCGATAATAAGCTAGGGCAGGTCTGCGCCGAAATGCTCAAGGAAATATTGGAATTGGATAAGTGGGTCGGATGTTCTGTGGATGTTAGAAGAATCTCTGATTTACAAGTCCAAAACTTCGAGAGAATGAACAAGAAAGGTATTAGAAACCTATACGAAGTTGTTATCGGTCTTATTAAGGCTAAAGGGGGAGAATATAACAAAAATATTATTCTCAACATTACAGGGGGTTATAAAGTAGTAGTACCCTACCTCACTATCTTGGGTATGCTTTACAACTTCAAGATTATATATATTTTTGAAAATAGCAACGAGCTAATAACACTCCCTGCCTTACCGATAAAATACGATGAAGAGCTATTGTTAAGCGCAGAAGAGTTTCTAAAGAAACTTTTTGCCGATGGATTACTACCTGCTGATACTTTTCCCAAATACCTCGAACAGCGTCGGGATGAATATATCCCTGCTATTATTATTGAGTCTGATGGTGAGTTAATGCTGTCCGCTTTTGGTGAGTTGCTTTACCAACGTTTCGTTCAGGATTATCCTGAAGATTTGCCAAAATGCAAAGAAAAGCCAGAAGAGAAAAGATTGGCTTTTAAAGATGGCGAGGATAAACCGCCAATAGTAGCATTGGCAAGGCGGCTGATATTAAGCCCGTTTGTTTGTGAGATTGTCAATTCAATACCCTTTCATCCCGGTGAAATTAATCGAATTAGACCAAATCAAAATTTTGAGAATGGTCTGGTTGAAATCGTGCTACCTAAAACGGACAAAGGGTTAGGTATGGTTATTCGCACTACAGGACGTAATCCTGCTGAAACCAAACAAATTGCAGACCTTTTAGCAAAACAATACAAGTGGTAGATTAGGAGAAAATATATGCCAAGCGCTATCAAAACTTTGGAGCAGGAGCGTGCTGCAAAAGCGTGGGATGATGTAAAAGAAGTCGGGCAGAATAAAGAGTATAAGGGTCTGGTGAAAAGCGCACCCGCAATGATTATTACCAATGGGCTGATGCAAACGCTGGCTTTTTATGAGGCAAAGGACAAACCACATCACCGCTACCTAGACAAGCACATCTCTCGTTGGGTAAACAATTCTTTGAAGCTAGGGTCGCCGAATTTGAGCGAACGTCTTCGCAATGGAGACTCTAATTTGCTCAGGTTGGCTACTAACGAGACGCTGGCTTATTTGCAATGGCTGCGCCGTTTTGCCGAATCTCAAATTGAAGGCGATGGGGAGGGTAATTAACTTATGTCTTATCGACCTAACCCGCCAGTAACCGAATATTTGGTACTGGAAAAGTTACAGGACACTGCTAAAAAGCCTCCGAGCAGCGCAAATCCTGCCCTTGTTCTGGATAAATATGTTGGCTGGGCTACCAATAATAGAGGAAAGCGTGAGGTGGATAAGAATTGGCTGAAATCAGTTTTTATTGACCACTATCGTTCTATGTTAGGAGCAAGAGACGGTGAATATAAAGCGGCTTATCAAGCCTATTACAAACGCTGGACTACAATGTTGAGTGGATACAATGCCAACCAGCGCGTGTTGAAAACCGTTTGGAGATTAGCGGTTCACTTAGGGCGTACCAGCGTTATTGAAAATGGCACTATCGCCCTCCAGCATTCGTTGGGCTTCCCCTTTATACCCGGACAGAGTTTGAAGGGTTTAGCCAGAGCTTATGCCGAAATGGTCGCTCTCAAGGATAATCCGGCTGAGCTTTTGCGCTTGTTTGGTGACCAGAAAAGCGAAGGCAGCTTGATTTTCTTCGATGCCATTCCGGATGGGCTTCCAGAGCTTGAGCTTGATATTCTCAATCCCCATTTTCCTGATTATTATTCCGGGAAAAAGAAATTACCTACCGATGACCAAAACCCGGTTCCGGTTAACTTCCTTACCGTTGCCAAAAACAGCCGCTTTCTTTTTGGAGTTGCCGCTACGGCAGTGGCAAAACCGGGCGATTCTGAACAGGGCATTGACTTACTGTGCAATGCTTTGGAAGAGTTGGGGGCAGGCGCAAAGACAGCCGCCGGTTATGGTCAATTTCAGAGAACAAAATAAAGTGTTATGCTACTAATTAATTTTTCGCATCCTATATCTGCTTCTCAGAAGGAGCAGATAGAAAAAGTTATCGGTCAAGAGATTGAGTCAATGCTTGCTGTGCCGGTTCATCTTGACCTCGAAAAGCCTATGGCAGCGCAAGTTGATGTCGTGCTGGAGAATTTGGGTATTTCTTTGCAAAGTCTCCAGCAGCAATCTGTGTTAATTATTCTACCCGGTTTCTCCCCTCTTGCCGCATATTTACTTACAGTATTTCATGGAATACTTGGCTATTTCCCTTCTATAGCAATTCTGAAGCCTGATTTGGATTCAGTAATAACCGATTTCAAATTAGCTGAGATATTAAATTTGCAAGCTTTAAGGAATAATGCTCGCTCAAAAAGATTCTAAATAAACTAATTTCTATATTTTTGTCGAACTTTTGCTTTCCGGCGGGAACATGATTCATGTAACGCCGGATTTTTATTTTTGCAAAAGGAGTGTGACATACTATGGCTACAAATCATATTATCTCCAAAGTTACTGTTGACTCGTTTCTCGATGATGAATTGCTGGAAAAAATCAAGCCTGTTACCGAGCTTTTAGTAGATGGTTGGGGAACTTTTATCAGCAAACACAGCGAGCGTCTGATTGTTACGCGCAAAGGACAGTCTCCACAAGAAGCCTCGCTTTCTACTCTGCAAGCGGTTTTTATCTCCGGGCAAGGAGTCAGCCTCAGTAGCGATGTGGTGGAAGAATGCGCCAAACGCGGTATTCCGATCCACTTCCTCGATTTCAGCGGCAAGTCCTTAGCCGGTCTTTATTCCTCCCAACTTACTGGCACCGTCAAAACCCGTCGCGAACAGCTAAAAGCCTATTCCGATGAGCGGGGGGTTACTCTGGCTAAAGCCTTTGCATCCGGAAAAATCCATAACCAAATTAATCTGTTGCGCTACATGTCCAAGAATCGGGCGGGTAAAGACCCATTGTTGGTTGATGAACTCAAACAGACAGCGGCAGATATGGAGGCGCTTTCCGATGAGTTAAAACGGCTAACTGCTACCAATATCGACTCTATTCGGGAGCAGGTACTTTCCCTAGAAGGACGTGCAGCGGTACTTTATTGGGAAAAGGCGCGACGGTTGTTGCTAGTGGAAGCCGGTTGGGATAGCCGTGAGGGGCAGGGGGCTACCGATTTGGTAAACAGTCTGCTCAACTATGGTTATGGCATCCTTTATTCACGTATAGAGAATGCCCTACTGTTGGCAGGTCTCGATCCATACGGAGGCTTTACTCACACTGATCGCCCCGGCAAGCCCAGTCTAGTTTTTGATTTGATAGAGGAATTTCGTCAGCCCGTAGTGGATAGGGTAGTTTTTGCTTTACTAAACCTGAAAACGAGCTTGCAACAAGATGAAGCCGGATTGCTGTTACCCGATACTCGCCGTTTATTAGCAAAAAAGATACTGGAACGGTTATCTGAGGGACGGGAGTCATATGAGAGTAAAAAACAAACTCTCCAGTATATTTTATTCAATCAGGCGCGTCACTTAGCAACCTATGTTAGAGGTGATTTGGGCCATCCCTATACTCCTTTTGAATGTAGGTGGTAATTATGATAACTCTCTTTTTGTATGACATCACTTCTGACCGCATCAGAGGCAAAATTGCTCAGATTTGCCAAGATTACGGTCTGAAACGCATCCAATATTCTGCTTTTCTGGGCGATATTACTGCCAATAAGCAGGAAGAATTGTGGTTAAAGTGTCGCCGCAGGCTGGCAGAGGAAGAGGGGAATCTGATGTTATTCGTGTTAAATCAGCAAGATTTGGCACGTTCTCGTAAATATATCAGTAAGGGGGCAGAAACTAAGCCTGTCTTACTTGTGGAGCCAACTAACCCGCCATTACTATCGGAGAATAACATATGAAATTCACAATCACAGTTAGCGATTTACGACAGTTTGAATATTGTCAGCGTATTGTCTATTTTTCCTATTGCTTGGGTTTATCTCGCCGTCGTCCTACCACCTATAAGATGGAGGAAGGGAGTTTGTTGCACGAACAGGTAGCCGAACTGGAGGAGCGGCGTTCTTTACACAGCTATGGTTTGCAGGAAGGGGAGCGTCATTTTGATGTGCGTTTACGCTCGGAAAAATTGGGGCTTAGTGGTTTGCTGGACATGCTGATTATAACTTCCAAAGAAGCAATTCCGGTGGAGTTTAAAAACTCTTCTTCAGCCGAAGTTGGCGCAAATCACAAGGCACAGTTAGCGGCGTATGCCTTGTTAATTGAGGAGCAAAGGGGTGTTTCGGTCAGTCGGTCTTTCATTCACTTTATTCCGGCGCGGCAATCAATCGAGGTAATTTTGGAGCAGCACCACAAGAGCGCGGTTCTACTTAATCTTGAGCGGATACGCCATATGGTGGAGCGCGAAAATATGCCCGAAGCCACCCTAGCGCACGGGCGTTGTACTGACTGCGAATTCCGCAATTTCTGCCCAGATGTGTGGTAAATCAAACAAATCTGTGTTAGAATAGCTCCCAGAAGCCATTTAGAGGGGGTGTTTCGCAAACCCCCTCCAAAATTGGCGAAAACTAGGTAATGGTTCGGATAATTTCGAGAAAATCATCCGTTTTGAGTTCAAAAGATTTTCGCAAACCTCACGCTCAAGCCATGCAGAAAATAGGTTTGCGAAAATAGGGGCAGTACGAGGGAATTTTGGGTGAAAATGCTCACGCTAGGAAGCCTTTTAAGGGGCTTGAAAGCCTTTCAAAGGTTAAATCATAACACCCATTCTTTTTCCGAAGCACGCTCCTACATTCCAATT
>NZ_JBAXHI010000055.1:0-19755 GCF_037138995.1 Candidatus Chlorohelix sp.
GACTATACCGAATCGGTTATCGAAGCTAATAACCTATTGTGGGCGGGTGGTTTGGCTACCTATAACTTTACTACTTTGAAGTTTGAATTGGATTATGCCAAAGACCTGAAGATTTCCAGTGACAACAAAACCTTTACCTTCACTCTGCGTACCGACGTTAAGTGGAGCGATGGTTCAGCGGTGACGGTGGATGATTATCAGTACGCTTTCGACAACGCCACCAAAGAAGACAAAGTTAACGCCGATGCGAACTGGGTTAGTTTGGATGATGCCAAGAAAATAACCTCTTTCAAAACTGACAAGACCGCCGGTACTATTGTAGTAACTTTGGACGATGTTTATCCTTCTGATTTGGCGCTTGTTTATGCTACCCTGATTGCGCCGGTACCTTCCAAAGTATGGGCGGGCAAGCCCTTCTTTGATGCCGCTCAGAACTCTGAAATTCTGAAACCTACCGTAGTCAATGGTCCCTATGTGATTGATAGCTGGGATACCAAAAAAGCGGGCGTATTTAAACCGAACGCTAACTGGTATCGTGGCAAACCCAACTTCGATCAAGTGGTGTTTACCGGAGGTTCTGCTACTGTCGTAGTTGAATCGGTTAAGACCAATCAGGCAGATTGGGCTAAGAATATCCCTTCTAGCCAAGTTGCTTCTTCCAAAGCAGATTCTAGCTTGAATCTGGTTGAATGGTCGGCTGTAAACGGCACCTATCGCTATGTTGAGTACAATACCAAACGCGCCCCGATGGATGACAAAGCTTTCCGCAGCGCTATCAATTACGCGATTGACCGCGATAATCTGATTAAGCTGGCAGAAGCTGGCTTGGGTACTGCTCAATTCAGCTTTGTTAACCCGGCTAGTCCTTACTACAATAAGTCGGTAAACGAATTCAAGTATAACCTTGATACTGCCAAGAAGACTCTGTCGGATGCTGGTTACAAACTTGATGCAGGCAAATTGCTGGATAAAACCGGTAAGGCAATTGAGTTGACGGTGGTATTCCCGACCTCTTCTAACCCGCGCAAGCTGATTGCGACCTATCTTGAGCAACAACTCAAGCAACTTGGTATCACCGTAAAGGTGGACGGTAAAGAGTTCAATGCCTATGTCAAGCAAGTGCAGTCAAAAGACTTCGATATTTCACTGGCAGCAGCCGGTGGTGGCTTCCCTGACCCGGATAGCTTCAAAGCTAATATCATTTCTACTGGTACTCAAAATAACACCGGCTACAGCAACGTTCGTGTAGATGAAATATTCAAACTCGGCGCCAAAGAAGTTGATACTGCCAAGCGCAAGACGCTTTATGATGAAGCCCAGAAGCTTATCAGCGATGATACGCCGGTATTCTTCTTGTGGAACATCAACAGCTTCAGCCTTTTCAGCAAGAAGGTACAGGGTGTTGTGCCTAACAATGGTGACCAACTCTATTACAACGATGCTCTAACCCGCTGGTATTACGCCAGCTAGTCCCGTTGAATTTCTTTCGTGAATCATACTCATGGAAGAATAACCCGAAATATAGCAGGAGCGATGGTAGCATTGCTTCTGCTATCCTTAATAAAATAAAGGTCTAATCTGTTACAATATCAAATACGAATCAAAAAATGTTTAATAAAAGGAATAAATAAAAATAATGCAGCGCTTTATAATTCGCAGGTTACTGCAAGCTATAGTGTTATTATGGGCTGTAATGAGCCTCAGTTTCCTGCTGATTAATCTTGCGCCGGGTGGACCAGAAGCTGCCCTGACACAAAATCCCCGCATTACCAAAGAACAAATACAAGCAATTCGAGCTAGTTTTGGCTTAGATAAACCCCTCTATGAACAATATGTTACTTGGATGGTTAAATCTTTCACCCTCGATTTTGGGAAATCTTTTAGTCAGCCAATTTCTACATGGGATGCAATTTCAGGGCGTATTTTACCTACCTTACAATTAGGACTTTTCAGTTATTTAATCGGAATGCTTGGTATTCCCATTGGCATATATGCCGCTAAAAATCGCGGGAAAATGGGGGATAACGTTGTAAGGATATTAACCGTTGTGGGTAGTTGTATGCCAGTCTGGTGGTTATCCTTGCTGTTGATTATAATATTGGCAAACACCGTAAAATGGTTTCCACAAAATGAACGCCCGTTAATGCCAACCTCCGGGACAGAGGTAATTCCCATTCTCTCTTGGTTCGGGCATCTGATGATTCCAGCAGCCTTGTTATCCTCCGGCACATTGATTGCTTTTACCCGTTTCGTAAGGGCTGAAACGCTGGAGGTTCTAAGCCAAGATTATGTGCGTACTGCCGAGTCGAAAGGTTTGCCTCCCAAACAGGTTAACCGTTGGCACGTGCTACGCAATTCGTTGATACCTATCGTTACCTTGCTTGGCTATTTCTTGCCGAGTTTGTTATCTGGCGCAATCATTACCGAAACAATTTTCAACTGGCCCGGGATGGGCAGGCTCTATTTTCAGGCAGCCGGAAGCCGCGATACACCCGTTTTACTGGCTATTCTTTTCATGACCACTATCGCTACAATTCTTGGTACTTTGTTGGCTGATATTGGATATGGGCTGGTTGACCCCAGAGTTAGATATACTTAAACAGGGCTTTCGTTCGGCACAGTAAAATAGAAACAAGGGGGCTTAAGCCCCTTGCCTGATCAGTCAAACTATAAAAAAACTACATTTCTTGAAGAATACATCGGGTAATACAAACAAATGAGTCAAGCTGCAACTAAAGAAACCCCCTCCGGCGCTGATTATAGGTCTGTCACTCAGCGAAAGGCAGGTTCGCAAGGCTTTTGGGCTTCTTCCTTTTCTCGGTTTTTTCGGGATAAACTGAGTGTACTGGCGTTAGTTATTTTTGTGATAATCGCGCTGCTGACGGTTGGTTCTCCGTGGATTGCTCAGACTATACTGAAACAAGAACGTGATACTATTGACTTTAATCTACTGACAATGGGTTACCAACCTCCGGTTGGTCCCGGCGTTGGAGGTCACTTGCTTGGTACGGATGAATTAGGTCGCGATCAGGCAGTGCGCGTGTTGTACGGTGGTCAAGTTTCACTTAGCGTTGGGTTTCTTACCGCCATCATCTCGATATTTATCGGTACTACCCTTGGTTTGTTGGGTGGTTACTTTGGGGGCATAATTGATGATGGAGTCAATGCGTCGGTACAAATTATTAATAACATCCCAAGCCTCTTCCTGCTGATTATTCTGTCAATAATCTGGAAACCGAATGTTTTAAGCCTTTCGATTATTATAGGTCTTATCGGTTGGACTGGGACTACCCGGTTTATTCGTGGTGCAGTTTTGAGTCTGCGAAGCCGCGATTATGTGGATGCAGCAAGAGTCAGCGGCGCGAGTACACTACGTATTCTCATGGTGCATATACTTCCGAATGTGGCTTCCTTGATGCTGGTGCAAGCCGGTTTTGATGTGGTGGGCGCGATGTTAACCGAAGCTGGGTTAAGTTTTCTGGGCTTTGGTATAAGCGTACCTGTTCCAAGTTGGGGCAATATGTTGAGTGATTCCCAATTGTATTTTACCAGCGCACCTTGGATGGTTTATTTCCCGGCGTTCGCTATTTTCCTCACTATTCTTTGCGTATATCTGGTTGCGGACGGTTTGCGAGACGCATTTGACCCGCGACTGAAAGGTAAATAATCGGTTACATGTTTTTGAGTTTGCATAGGGGCGGTTTTAAAACTGTCTCTGTTTTTATGTCCTTATGCTTGATACTTGTTGTTATCCTGAGCGCGTGCAGCAATGAATCTGACCGCGCTACCGGAAGCCCCTCTGTTACTTCTACCACTTCTGTAATTACTTTAGCTCCCCCTCCTACCAATGATTTGCTAAAAGTTCCGCCTATTTCCGCCAGCGCCGAAATTACAGGAGGGACTGTAACCGGAGCGAAAATAAGAGAAGCCGATACTTTACATTATTATAAAACTACTAACCCGGCAAGTTTTGAATATCTAAGCTTGCTTTATGCTGCTTCCTTAACTCGCCGCAATCCTTTGACACTAACGCTCGATAAAAATGCCGCAGAGAGTTGGACGAGCGATTCTGCTACTTCCACCGTCACCTTTAAGCTTAAAGCGGGTTTGAAATGGAGCGATGGGCAGCCGATTACTGCCGATGATTATGTGTGGACTTATGAGCAAGCTCGCAAAGCTGAAAACGGCTGGTTTTATGCTATCGGCGCAATCTATCAGGCTGATAAAAGCGGTTCGGAAGGTATAGAAAGTTATATCGCCCTAGATTCCTCAACACTTGTAATTAAGCTTCATTCCACTACCTTTGATATGGTTACACGGGCGGATGTTATCGAGCCTTTACCGAAGCATATCTGGGAAAAATTGGATTGGAATAACCCAGCAAAAAACCCGGAAATAAACAAACCCAGCGTGGTTAGCGGTCCATGGCTATTGAAAGAGTGGAAGCAAGGAGAGTATATAACCTTTGCCCACAATCCAAATTCTAGCATTTATCCGGTACCCGCTCTGGAGAACCTCACCCTAAAGATTGTGGCGGATAGCCAAGTTGCTCTGCAAAAAGTAAAGAATAATGAACTGGATTTTTACAATCCTGAAGCCACTAACTTTGATTCTTTTGAGAATCTTTCAAATGTGCAGAACTATCGCTGGACACCGGGGCGAGCCACTTTTCACTATGTCGGGTTTAATTTCAGAAAGCCTTATTTACAGGATAAAAATTTGCGTCAGGCTTTGGCGTATGCTACCGACCGTCCGCAATTATTAGCCAGCACAAGGGCAGATTTGGGACGGTTGCAATATTCAGATGTGCTTCCATGGCATCCCTACTATCAAGAGCCATCGCAAAAGTTCGCTTATGAGCCTAATAAGGCGTTCGATTTACTCAAAGCTGCCGGATATAACGCTTCTAGCACAAAGCTGATTGCACCAAACGGCACAGACGTTTCAACTTTAAAACTAGCTTATAATGCCCCTAGTCCGGTCTATTCGTCCTTCGCTCAATCGCTAAAACAATCTTACAAGCAGTTGGGGATTAACCTTGAGTTGCAAGAGTTTGATTTTAGCAGCTATGTTAAGCTTCTCCAGAACCCGAATAGTAATTATGATTTGTTTCTCGGTGGGTGGCAAACCGATTATGACCCTGAGAATTTCGGGGAAATCTGGGCGAATGTGCCGGACTTAAACAGCGGGGCGTATCGCAATGATAAATTGCTGGATTTGTATCGTACAGCTCGATTGGAACAGGATGCTGACAAGCGCAAAGTGTTAATTGCTCAGATACAGCAAATAGAAGCTATAGACTTACCTTATATCTATCTCTATGCTGAGTTAGGCACGATTGTAATTAATAAGAGGGTCGGTGGTGTTGCACAGACCTATGGTGGTGTCTCGGCTAATCTATATACTGACTGGTATTTGCTAAAGCCTTAATTTAACTGTTTTGCTAAATTTCTGGTTTTTCAATGGGAACAGGCATTGTTACTGGTTCATTCAGCTTGACATAATCATTTGGCTGTAATCGGCGACGCTTTTGCCAGACAAATATTCCACCCAGAACAACTAAAACAAATACAACTGCTGCAAAGCCGTTTATTAGCTTGTTCAGCATTTCAAAGCTTTGTCCTAACAGAAATCCGAGCGTGAGGTTAGTTACCGACCAAATTACCAACCCTCCTATATTTGTGAGCGCAAAACGTCGGAAATGAATTTGCGTTATTCCCGCCAGATTACAACCCCAAACGCAAATAAAAGGCAGATAGCAGCGAATCAACATTGCTTTGCTACCGTGCTTATTAAAGAGCATCTCAGCCTTTGAGAAACGTTCTGGTGTAATAAACAGAAAACGCCCAAACTTTTGAATCAGGTATCTGCCCCCTTTTAGACCAATCCAATAGCCGATAAACCCGCCTAGAGTTCCGCTACCTATTGTAAGAAACATTACCAGCCAGAAATTAAAATAGCCTACTGCCGATAATGCTCCCATTGTCAACGCAATGGTCAGACCAGGCAAAGGTACGCCCACATTCTCCAGCAAAACTACGACGAAAAGTATGGCGTAGCCCCATGGCGCTAAATTTTGAAGAAAGATTTGATATTCCATATTTGTTACTCGAAATTACTATGAGAAGAGAAATAAAACACTAGCTCAATTTAAACAATCTTAGGGATTTAAGACAGTGACCTTCGACACATCTAGGCTGAATCTGATTAAACCTATAGGTTTGCCTTTTGGCTCCTGATTGAGCGGCTCATCAGTGATGATTAGCCGTGAATAGTTTTGTGGGCTAAAATCTCCCGGAATATTATCAATCATAGTCAGGGTGACAGATAAGGGACTAAAAATTGATAGGATTGTATAATCGTCCGGACCGGGATTTTGAACCTTTTTTACAGCATATAAAACGATTTGGCGATCCCGCCCGATACTACCGTTAAGCTGTCGGGTACTCAATGCCCATAAGCGGGTGCTACCAACATGTAGGTAAGCTTCTGCCTGTGGTACAGGGTCAGCATTATCGAATTTATAGGATGTAAGTTTTGGTGAGGTTAATAGCATTACCAACGCCGGATTTTGTCCGTTTTGCTCCTGCAAACGTAAGTTAGCCTGTATCAGGGCATTCACTTGCCTGTTCAAATCAAACACTGAAATAGCTAGCCATACTAGCAGAGGTATGGTAAAGAGCATGACAATCAAAGCGGCGATTGCACCCCTACCGAGAATGATTTTACGTCCGGGTTTAGCGACAGGTTGTTGCGCTCCTGCTAACTCTGGCGCACCTTCCAAGCGTGAAATTGTTTCGCTATCTTCTGTATCCACAAAACCAAAGAATTTATTGGCTCGGGTCATTGCCGAGGCAATGCGGTTGCCGCCGCCTCTTGAAGCGATGCCAGAAGCAACCTTTAAGGGCATAATGTCATCAGTCTCCTCACCCTGCGTAATGG
This sequence comes from Candidatus Chlorohelix sp., assembly GCF_037138995.1. Taxonomy (NCBI): domain Bacteria; kingdom Bacillati; phylum Chloroflexota; class Chloroflexia; order Candidatus Chloroheliales; family Candidatus Chloroheliaceae; genus Candidatus Chlorohelix; species Candidatus Chlorohelix sp. The sequence continues at coordinate 6,943 of NZ_JBAXHI010000055.1, forward strand.
GTGGGGTTTCAACAGACTCATTATCTTGTTTTTCGCTGCTATTTTCAGCCAAATTAATCTTTTCCATATAATTGATAATAGCCTAGCCTTGATTTCAGGTCAATGAAGAAATGGTAATGCTATTAAAGTTTAAAGAAAAAGATATAAAGCTAAAAGATTATAACCGTATCTAGCTTGTTACCTGTGAGAAAGATAATCATCAGAATAGTATTCAGGAAGAGCAGGCGGCGTTACCAGCGGATTCTGTCCATTATGATAGTTAGGTTGGGGTGCTATATTGTAGGAATTATTAACTGGTACAGATTGCAATGCCCTTTGCCTTGCAACGATGCGGCGGGCGCGTCTTGTAACATAAAAAATCAAGAAAAATAGGATTGCCAACGTCAACATTCCGCCACCAAAAAACATTTCCCAACGCAACCCGCTAACGGTAATACTGTTTGCATTATCAGTAGAAGGGAATGCGCTGACCTTGCCGGTAAGCAGTGGAGTAATTAATGTTATGGTTTTACCGCTAATATTGTTACGCCATTGTTGTTCAACCTCAGAAAAAGGCACTCCATAGGTGGCATTGAAAGCATCTTTGAAAGTTTTAGTACGCAACTGATCTAACAGATTACAGAACGCGGCATCTCCCAACTTGTTTATTAAAAAAGTAATGAGGCTTACACTTTGTGCATAAGCCAGTTCTGCTAATTTTGCATCAACTGGAAATCCTTGTGTTATTGAATCGAAGCCTAAAAGAGTATTGTTCTGTACGGCATCTTTAACTATTTTTAGATAATTTGGATTCTGGCTATTCTGATTATATACTGCAAAGCCTTCGTCCAACCAATGAGGTACGCTTTTGTGTACAAATTGATAAAGAGCCATATGCGCCATTTCATGGGGTATGCCATAGCCGATATATTGGCTGGCGTTGTTGTCCAGCGCTGCAATTAGCAGCACCTCTCCCGTTTCAGGATATGCCACACCTCCTGCCCATGCCGGTATTCGCCCATCAACCGTATCAAAGAAATCTCTATCGCTGGCGAAAATCGAAACGTAAATATGATCTGAGATAGCCATATTGAAACGCTTTTCATAGGTAGCGAGTGAATCGGCGGCAACATTATACATAAGATTCCCATAGCTGTTATCACCTGAATACCAGCGCATAGTGACATTTTTACCTTCAAGTTGGTTCCATACTTTATTGTCTTGGTAAATAATAAGGCTTTGGTTAGAAATGGCGTGCGCTCCATTATTTAGGGTCAAATCCCAGCTATATAAAAGTGGCACACCGGTAGGCATATTGTTATTATTGTGCAGCACCGTATAATCTGCGTTAACTTGCGCTCCTGCCTGTATATCAACCGGATAAGTGTTCTCGGCTCCTTGCTTTCCAAATCTCACCTTCAGCTCAAGTTTATTTGATAGAGCGTTGGATATTTGTGCTTTAAGGTTGAATTTTACACCCACTTTGTAACGTGCTAGAGCGGAGGTATCGGTAAATTCGACTACCGCGGCGTTTGCCTGTGCGTGTGCTTGTGTCGTTGTAAATAAAATCAGGACATTGTAAAGCAATAAGATAATAATTAAGAAAACAAAAGAGTAGCTTTTGCGAAGGTATAGTGGGTTCAACTCTTAGCTCCCTATAACAGGCAAGTAAGGAATATTCATCGAAATGCGTCGGGGAATTGAGTCGCCATCCTCACCAGACCTATTCTTGACTGCCATTACCACTACGCTCATGTCGTCCGCAGGTCGTTGCTTGTCATGACATATCGCTAGTTCCAATAAAGCATCGGCGCAGCTTTGAGCGGTTGCATTTTCTTGGGAAAGAATGTTGGTAATAGCGGTTGGCAGGTCAATTGGTGTATTGTAACGTGAACCTGCTCCTGTAATTCCATCAGTGAAAGCAAAAGCCCACCAACCGGGTTCGAGCGGGTACTCATATATATGGGGGCGAGTGCGCGGGTAAATCCCAATAGGCGTGGTATCTGATTTCAGTGTTACTAATTCCGGTTCGGTTTTTTCGGAAGGCCGAGCTACATAGGCTGGAATGGGGTTGTTACAGGTTATAACTAATGTATTGGTGGCGAAATCGGCTGAGAGTATGTTCAAGGTGGCTGAGACCTGCCCATACTTTAGCAAATACAAGTAATCACTGGAGGCGCGTGCCGCAACGCCATCGCGTGCGCCATCCTTGATTAAGGAGAGACATTTACCTGCTACAAGATTGCTGATAGATTTAGCTGCTCGTCCGCTACCTTGCCCATCTACCAGAATCGCAGTAAAACCGCCCGCTACTCCCGGTTTTTCAACAATCTCAAAGGTGTCTCCACTCTCGCGAGTGGCATATTTATTCACTTTTGCAGTAGCTATTTGTATTTCCAGCATAAGTTGAAAAGTATCTTCAAATCGGCTATAATTCGCATGCTTTTGAGATGTAGGGGGCCCATAGCGCAGCGGTTAGCGCAATCGACTCATAATCGACAGGTCGCAGGTTCGAATCCTGCTGGGCCCATATTCCTTCTTTACTCAATCTACCACACCGTTGTGGTCAAATTATAGCATAATTCCCGTAGTATAAATATAGAAGGAAAATCAATAGGTGAAGCTTTTCAAGGCTGTAGCAAAGCTTAAAGTTTGGTTTGCTTTTGCATTGCTGGCAGTTGTTTTAGGAACAGTGGTTTCAATAACTTTATCCCAACCGAGCAATAAAATCGAAGCAGTTGGTATTAATACATCCCTACCTACCGTTACTTCAACGCTTGCGCCTACTATAGAAGTAATTGCTGCTACTGCTACCCCCTCCGCTACCGCTACCCCAAAGCCTACGCCTAGCCCAACGCCTCTGCCTACTGCTACCCCATTGCCTTTTTCTGACCGCTTTGATTACAAGCCCAAAGATGTAGTACGTCAGGTAAGACCCGGCGTTGTTTACATCAGGCGTGAGCTTACCTCACCGGGTCCATTGAAAATCAATATAATGCTGTTCGATTTGACTGCGCCCGAATTTGATTTGCGCGTTGTTATGAAGAATGGTTACCTTAGCGGAGTATCTCCAACTAGTAAGCTCCTAAAGGAGTTTAACGGTCTAGCTGCGGTAAACGGCGATTTATTCAGCGGTCAGGGTTTGCCGCAAGGTTTGGTAATTTCAGATGGTAAAGTGGCAATGGCGCCAAAGTATCGTGCCACTTTCGCTTTGACAAAAGATAAGTTGCCATTTATCGGTTATTTTACCCAAGATTGGACATGGCCCTCCACCGTTTCTACGGATAAGGGCGAGAAACATAGCCTTCAATTGCTTAATAATACATGCAGTGGTGGGCGGGGTGAAGATTTACTATGTATCTACAATGAAATGGCTCGGACAGTAGCAGGGCGCAGCGGTGATATAAAGGTGATGGTTACACCTAACAATATGGTTTTAGATATTGACTATACCGGCAAAGAATGGAAAATTAGCGAAGGTTATAACGTTTTGTTGGCGCGTCAGGGAACAGATTCTTGGCGCTGGCTAAAACAAAATGCTGTACAATATGAGCCACTTCATATAATGATTAATACAAATTATAATCTGGGGCTTTTCCAACAAGCGGTAAGCGGTGGCCCTATCATTTTGAAAGACGGCAAATTTAATCAAGATTGTCTGTGCAATCTGAGTGATTGCAGCCAAGTAACTCAAAAGCAATATCAAGGCACTCGCTGCGAAGAGTTTGACCTTGAGTGGAAAATGAGCCACTACTTGACTACACGCATGCCTCGCACCGGTATAGGTTATAACGATAAGAAAACTCTGCTAGTAGTTGCACAATCAGATGGCTACCAGCCCGGTTTCAGCATTGGTACGACCCAAAAGGAATTTGCCGACCTGTTTCTTGAGTTTGGCGCAACTACTGCGATGGAATTGGATGGTGGCGGTAGTAGCACTATGGCTTTGGATGGTAAGTTGGTGAGTCGTCCTAGTGACGGAAGCGGCATGGTAGAACGTCAGGTTCCAAACGCAGTGGTATTTTACTGGAAAGACCCGCCTTTTCCTCGAAACATTGTTAACCGATAGCGGAATTTAAAACCCCCTCCCAAACCGGAAGGGGTTTTCAGTTATATGCTCAACTGCTTACAGATTTATCGAGTAGGCGTTGGAGTAACACGGGGTGGGATTTTCAGTTTCTGCCCGACCAAAAGTGCGTTAGGGTCATTCAGATTATTGACCGCTATTAAATCATCAACATCAACTTTAAGACGTACTGCAATTCCGGTCAAGGTGTCTCCTGCTTGAACCACATAAACATCACCGCTTACCGATAGGGTAGGAGTAGAAGCAGGCGTACTTTTAATGGGTGTGGTTGGGATAGGAGTCTGCCCCGCTGTAGCGGTGGGCAATGGAGTGGCGGTGGGTAAGGCTTGAAAGGTGGCTTGAGCGTTTACAGTAAGGCGTTCATAAGATGGTGTGGGTGTTACTATAACAATATAGGGTGTTTGAAGCACTCCGCCGGTGGGGGTAGAATATCCACAAGCAGCAAGAGTAGACAAAGATAGCAGTAGAATAATACAAGTTAGAAGTTGTGATCGCAATTTGATTTTCATATGCAGAATATACCCCCACAACTCTATCAAGTCAAGTTTCCAGACTTGAGAAACGAGTAGCGAATGTTTTATGAATTCATCCATTACCCGTTGCTCTTGACTGGAAATGCCCTGCTCTTGTCGGGAGGAAGGACGAGTAAAAACCTTACTTGCTCCAGTAATCGCCTATTTTTGCGTCCGCAACTATTGGAACTTCTTTAAGAATTTCATGACCGGCGCGTACCATCTCATGCTCTACCAATTTGCAAACTTCTTCCGCCTGATCTTCGCGCACCTCAACCACAATTTCATCGTGTACAGTATTAACTATTCTGGCATCATAGGCTGCCAGACGTTCGCGCAAAAATACCAGCGCCATTTTGGTCATATCGGCATTACAGCCCTGAATCGGGGCATTTTTGCCTTGCCGCTCGATTTCAGAACTACGCTTTCGGTAATCCGGGTCATCGGTAGATGGCAGATTATAATAACGCTTGCGCCCCAAAGGAGTAGGGCTATATCCTCTTTTCACCGAGTCACGCCCGGCTTTATCCAGCCATTTTTGTACGCCGCTAAACGCTTTAAAGTAGGCGGTAATCAACTCGCGTGCTTCATCCACCGTTTTATCAATGCGTACCGCCAAACCTTGCGGACCCATACCGTAAGCAAGCCCGAAGTTGATGGCTTTAGCGGCGTTGCGTTGTTCTTTTGATACATCTTCAACCCGCACTTGGAACATCTGGCTGGCTGCCAACTTATGCAAATCTCCGCCTGAGCGAAAAGCTTCAAGAAAAGCGGGGTCACTGCTCAGTTCTGCCAGAATACGCAACTCTGCTTGAGAATAGTCGCAGGTAATCAGCTTGTAACCCTCCTGCGCGATGAAGCAAGAGCGGAAATCAGAAGTGGCTGGAATTTGCTGTACATTTGGGTTCGAGCAACTGAAGCGTCCTGTATCCGCGCCGTATTGGATAAAATCGGGATGGATACGCCCGGTTTCGGTTCTGACCTGTGACAACAAGCTTTCACCGAAAGAACCCAGAGTTTTTTCGAGGCTACGATATTCTAGCAATTTTTTAACTGCCGGATGATTATGTTTATTCAGCGTGGCTTCGGAAGTGTCTTCCAGCGCTATACCTAGCTTACCGAACTCGGTCATAATCTGCTGACTGCTGTTCAAGTTGATTAAATATTCATCGTTTCCAAACATAGAAGCCTGTTTGGTAGCGCCTCCGGGTAGCATTCCCATTAACTCTTCTCGCGCCAAGTCTCGTTTCTTTTCTACCTCTGCAAGGATGGCACGCCATTTGACGGTATCCAATTTACACCCTGCTAGTTCAAGGTCGCCTACTGCTGCTACACAGCGAAATTCAAGATCGGCGACCTTGAACATTTTCTCCTCTTTAAGTTTGGCGAGTTGTTGGGAGTATATTGGGAAAAGGCACAGCGCATCACGGGCAGCATACATTAGCTGATCTTGTGAAACATGCCCGATGGAGTTAGCTCCATAGAAGGTTTTTCGCACCTCCTTGTCCATAATTTCCCCGGTATAGCGTTTTACCAACGCTGTCAGATTATTTTCTTTGCTGACACCCGCAGTTAGCAAACGTTCTGCCAGCATTGTGTCATAGATATTTTCCAGCACAATACCCGCACGCTCTTTCAGCATTTCATAATCGAACTTAGCGTTCTGTAAAATCTTCAGAATACGCGGGTTCTCCAGCAAACGTTTTAAGGGTGTCAGGCGTACTTTGGAAGCGTCAATTATGTAGCATATTTCTGGGGAGGCAATTTGTACTAGTAGCAATTTGGAGGTAAAAGGATCCAAACCGCTAGTTTCAGTATCAACTCCCAACAACTGCTCATGAAGAAGGGGGTCTATTATCTGCTCCAACCGCAAATTGTCCGAAATCAACTCGAATTTAATCGGCGGCATTGCGCTAACCTGAATGAGCGGGTAGCTAGTAGTGCCGAAGTTCTCAGCTATATTGCTATTGTCAATTTTGGTATGGGTTACACGCGACTTAGGTTCGGCAGGTGCGGTTGCAGGTTTTACAGGTGCTTTCTTTTTGGTTTCTTCGCGTGCTGCTAACTGGGCGGCTTTACGCGCGTTTGTTTCTGCCGTATATTGCTTCAGTATCTCCAGATACTCGCCCTCGCTACGAAACGTAACTTCATCGTGGCTTGAAATCAAGTTGTTAATGGGAAGCAATTCCTCGAAGGAAGGTAAATCTGATTCGGCTTGTTTTAGTGATTCGTCCAGTTTTAACATTTATATAGTTTTTGATTCCTGTAAGAGTTTTTAGAACAATTTTACGATATTCATTTTATAATAATTCTTCAAAAAAGTTAATCCCTTTATCCACCAATTTTATCCACGACTTTTCCACCGTTCTCCACATATACACAGTTGCGCTAAGACTTAAAGTGCCTTAATATCGCTAAGAAGTTCGGTATTAAAAATTAATAAGGAGATACTAAGCGCATGAAAATACTTGTGACTGGTGGTGCAGGTTATATCGGGGCGCATACCGTGCGCGAACTGGTTAATCGTGGTTACGAAGTGGTTGTGCTAGATAATATGGAATACGGCTACGAAAAAGCTTTACTGGGTCAGGCGAAATTGGTACTAGGAAATATTGCCGATTCAGCTTTGTTGGATAGCCTTTTCCAGGCGGAAAAGCCCGATGGAGTAATGCACTTTGCTGCTTACAAAAATGTGGGTGAATCTGTGGCAAACCCCTCCAAATATTTCAACAACAATGTGACCGGAACTTTGAGCTTACTAGATGCAATGGTACGCAATAACATAAACCATTTTATTTTTTCTTCAAGCTGCTCAGTGTATGGTACGCCTCAAAACTTGCCTGCCAGCGAAACTAATAACCCTTTTAACCCTGAAAGTCCTTATGCTTTGTCCAAATATATGGTGGAGCAGATTTTGAAGTGGTATGACCATTCTTTTGGGTTGCGCTCGATTAGCCTTCGCTATTTTAATGCGGCGGGTGCCTCTTTTGATTCTAAAATCGGGGAAGACTGGACGATGTCCTTGAATCTGGTGCCGGTGGTGCTGAAAGCGGCGTTGGGTGTAACTCCCAAAGTGCTGATTTTCGGCAATGATTATCCAACTCGTGATGGTACATGTGTCCGGGATTATATCCATGTGGTTGATTTAGCCGATGCACATGTGTCAGCACTTGCACACCTGAAAGCAACCAATCTGACAACTTCGTATAATCTTGGTACTGGAGAGGGCAGCACAGTACAAGAAGTAGTTGATTTGGCAAAGCGTATCAGTGGGGTAGATTTTGTAGCGGAAGTTGTTCCACGGCGACTAGGGGACCCTGTTGGTATATGGGCTGATACCTCCAAGGCAGAAGTTGAGTTGAACTGGAAAGCAAAATATGGGCTTGAAGAAATAATCCGTACTGCTTGGGAATGGCATAGTTCTCATCCAAACGGCTATAAATAAGCAAAAGACCCCTTCCACGAAATTGGGAGGGGTCTTTATTTTCGTTAGTGCTGATTTGGATTAGGAAAGAAGAGGTTCAATCTGGGAGAGAATACGCGCCTTGGGCTGATTACCTACCAATTGAGCAACTTTATCACCGTTCTTAAACAGTATCATGGTAGGGATGCTCAGAATACCGAATTTGCTGGCAATTTCCGGATTGTCATCTACATCCATCTTAACGACTTTAAGCTTACCGATTTTCTCATCCGCAATTTGCTCAAGGATAGGCGAAAGCATTTTGCAGGGACCACACCAAGTTGCCCAGAAATCTACTAACACCGGTTGCTCATTGCTGGCGTTAATAACTTCTTGCTGGAAAGTATTGTCGGATACTACTGCTGGTTTAGCCATTTTATATTCTCCTCTAATATACTAAATAATTTGAATAAAGACTGAATAATTACGACTACGACATGATTGCCTACATCGCGCCCTAGTTTTTAATATACTTTTCGATTTGGGCTAAAATTTGGTCTTTTGGACGGTTGCCTACAATTTGCTTGACGGCTTTGCCATCCTTGAATAGTATCAAGGTTGGAATACCCATTATACCTAAATTCCGTGCAGTTTGCGGGTTTTCGTCCACATTCAATTTTACTATCTTGAGTCTATCGGAATTTTCACTGGCAATTTGTTCAAGCGTTGGCGCTATCATTTTGCAGGGACCACACCATTCAGCCCAGAAATCTACCAAGACAGGTTTGTCACTACTGCTGGCGATAACATCCTGTGAGAAAGAATTATCGCTGATTGTTAACGGTTTAACCGCCATAAAAAAAGGACTCCTCGTTTGATAAAAACATTTTTAATTATTACACATACTAATACTCTATACGTAAAAGTAAGGGTAAAGTTTTATACACTGCCTTTGCCGTTTGCTATTTTAAATTGCTTTTGAAAGGGCTACCTACAATAGGTAGTAGTGTACCACTTCAAACCTATACCAGTAATAGAAATTACAAGCATAGTGTTATATAAACCGTATTAATTCGGCTAAAATCTAGTATAACTACCCCTATCTACTATGTCAATATATTCACAATCTTTATAGATACCATTGGTTATATTTCAGTGTTCCTTCTCAAATCTGACGCAACTGGCTCGATAATTCGCGACTAACCGCATACAAGGCAACTATCAGGTCGTTTGCTACTTGTAGAATTCGGTTGAGCGTGACCACCAACAATATTGTCGGGCTGGAGGGTAGTACCAAACCAAGCAGAGTTAGTAGGCTTAGTTCTACCGCACCTAGCCCTAACGGTAGGAAGAAGAATAGATTGGAGGCGCTACTGGTGATGGACGAAACCCAGATGCAATAAAATAGTAGATAAGGCAAACGAGAGTATTCCGGGCTAGGAGCAAAAGTATAAAGCAGCAGCGTTAGACGCAACCCATTTAACCCCCACACCGCTAATGAAGTAATTCCAGCTAGGGGCAGATTTCCAATTTTACGCGATGAATACATGCCCGACATTAGATTGAACTTTTTGAGGAATGGATAGAAATAGCGCAGATAGACCGCCAATAAAAGCAGCATAAGAAGGCTGGAAAAACCCACAACCAGCGCTATACTCCAACTCTCACCCTTATTTGCACTCGGCGCCACCAGTATTAGTCCAATACAGGATAGCCAGAAAGCTATGGATAAATGCAATCCTTGCGTGGTAAGAGCTATTGTCACCATGCTGCGTTTGGTCACTCCGATTTTGTTGCTGAGCCACATCAAGCCCAGAAACGACCAGACTGCACCGGGAAGGTAGCGAGCCGCCGATACCAACGAGAGAGTTGTAAAATCTTGAATAAAAGATTCACCTGCTCCATAGGTACGTGCCACTAGATGCCAAATCAGCACATAAACCAATGATGTCAATAGATAGAGTAAAAAGGAAGCCAGCAACCAGACTAGGCTAGTATCAGTGAAAGCTTGCGCCAATAATTCCCGGTTCTTCCACAGCACCATTGCCATTAGTGCCAGAGTAACCAAACTCAAGCTCCAACCTAACAGCGAAAGGTAAAATTTCAGCCCATGCTGTGATTTACCTGAAGCAGCGAACCGTGTCAGCGCATTTTTCATATTTTTTGGTTTCTTTGAAGAAACATTTTGTAAATTTTGCCGAAAGTGTTAAGAGGAGTGTCTGCGCCAATTCCTTCAAAAAGAGCTAACCCGTTAAAGGTAGAACTGAAAGGTTCTGGCTGTCCATAAGTGGTATAAATAAACCAGCCCTAGATTGCCCTGACTTCATTTTGCTGCTCCCTCTTGCAATGATATTAAGCTTTGAGGCGGTTTTTTCAATTTATTAAATCTACGAAATAAAGCGACTACCACCCGCCTATAGCCCCAAAGGAGAACGCCAAAGCCCTTACAGGTATTAAGTAAAGCGCCGCGCCGGTGGCGACACGATCAATTTTCCAGCTATGTATCAAAAAAGGAGATGCGCTGGCGTAGAAAAGAAACGCTAACCAAACTGTTAGGTTCTTTGCTATTGCCGACGCTTTCTTAGCCCCTACCAATTTCAGCGATAAATTCAGCAAACCGATGCAAATACCTGCGCTGATTAGTGCCATCTGGATTTTTGCAGCACGCGAGGTATGAGAATCGTTTGCCAGACGTTCCGGGTGTCGCCCATAAACCGCCACGCGCCAGTAACCAATTCGGAATTTGCGTCGGAAATAGGCAGAAATAGTTGAAACATGGGTGTGTCCGACTTGTGCTGCCGGGAGAAAAACCATGCGATACCCTTGTGATGCGAGCCGCCATGCCAATTCGGCATCCTCCACAATTGCGCCCGGAAAGCTTGGGTCAAAGCCTCCGCACCCCAAGAGCGCCTTGCGCTGATATGCCGCCGAATAAGTATCTACAAACTCAAGATAAGGCTGTTTCGCCAACCTGATGTATCTATACTCAAACTCTAGCTGTACGAAACGTGCCACCAAACCTTTTTGTTTAGTGGCATAAACCCCTTTGGCTCCTACTACTCTGACGTTTTCAAGTTGCCCCTTTTCTATTCCTGCTATTAATCCAGCCGCCATCATTGAAACCCAGTTTGGAACAGGCGTACAGTCGGCATCGGTGAAAAGAATAATATTACCCTGTGCTTCCATTACCCCACGATTCCGAGCCACTGCCGCGCCTTGGTGTGATGTGGAAATTACTTTAATGCCCCTAGAGGTGAAGCTTTTTGCTACTTTCAGCGTAGAGTCGGTAGAGCCATCATCCACTATAATAAGCTCGAAAGGGTTAAAATCCTGTTCAAGCAGAGCTTCCAGACAGGCAGTTAAAGTGGAAGCAGAATTATATACAGGAACTATTACTGATAAGGTATATATGGTAGGCATATTTTTTTCCCAAGAGAATGAGGTTTTCTTTATGTTTAACCACGCATTGGCGTACTGACCCAATCAGTTTGGAGTGTACCTTGCCAGATAGTCCCGTCTAACGCCTCAACTTTTAAAGGGATTGCATCGGTACCCGGTTGTTTTTGTACCAAGAGACGGTATTGATTATCAACCTCTACGCCTAGCGGCAATCGGTAAGAAAACATTATGGTAGCGGTTTTGCCTGCTTCACTCAAAGTCTCGACTGTACTTCCATCTGAAATGAAATCGGATGAATCCAGTAACTGACTCCCCTCCGGGACATACACTCGCAAATAGTCCCAGTAGCAACCCGCCATCATGCTCTCATAACTAGTTCCGTAGCGGGCTTCCAACTTACAACCGTTAGGAGAGTCTCCTTCTCGTCTCATTCCAGTATTGATATAAGTGATAGTAAGAGTAGCGTGGAGAGAAACAGAATTGTCCGCTCAGCCCAAAGCGAACCATTTCGGCTTCTAGTTTTGCATCGAAAGGATAGGAATAGCAAGTGTTTTTCGGATATGCCACGAGAGAGCGCTTGCGCCAGATGTAAAGAAGCGGAAATCCCGCCAGAGCTTTCCATTTTCCCTACTAAACCTCGAAAGAGGTCTCCCAAGAAATCTTTTCGTTTAAGCCACCAATCACCGGAGGTAGCTTGTCCGGGTTGGAGGTAATATTAACGTATCCGCTGCTGGAAATTCTGCCCGGTCAAAACCTCGCCATACTTGGGTAATTCAAGCGAGCCAAGCGCATCAAACAGATAAGCAACCGCTTGCATGTCCATCGCTAACACTCCATCCAGTTTAACCCCGGTATCCTGTGTATAAAAACCAGCGATAGTACGGGCGGATAAGGGGAAATCAGCCCACCAGTTAGCGTCTCTGAGGGTTAATGCGCCCGCTTGCATATACCGAGCCAAAGGGGTTGGCGGTAATACGTAGGGCTTGTTGCCTACCTGATAACTATCCTTGAAGTCTAGGATTTTCAGATTATTCCCATCCGCTTCCACCAATCCAACGGCACTTATAAACCCGCCAGTAGCTCTTAATTCATCGCTATTCTGAGCTACAATCAGATATTTTCGTGGCGTTGGATTGCCTAACGCAGGAGAAAGCAAAGCCGGTAAAGAATGCGCTACCGAGAGGGCATTATGTACCTGTTGCTCGTTCTGGTCGAACAAAACCACGATTTCTTTCAATTTAGTAATGGAAAGTTTGCCAGTATCTATACTTTGACGTGCATTTACAAGGGAGTTAAAGAAATTTTCTACACGCGCAAAGCGCATTTGGACATCTGGTTCTTGCAGTCGCGTAAAAAGCTTGTCGAGTTTTTCCAGAGTAGGGGGAGTGCCTAAAACAGGAGAGTTAGACGATGCTTCCAACGTTTAGGGTCAG
>NZ_JBAXHI010000056.1:0-19500 GCF_037138995.1 Candidatus Chlorohelix sp.
TACAGCAAGTTAGGTTTTAACCTTGTAGGGGCGACGCTGGAGTCGCCCTTCTTTTTTTGCCCCAAACCCATGGGATTCATACCAACCGAACGAGGGCGCATCGAGCCACGCCCCTACCCAATTAAAACCATCCTCACCAACGAACGCCCCGAACCGCCCTTCCCATGATTGCCCCCAATCCCATGAGAATTGCGCCACCGTGTGTGCTTAAAGGCGGGTAGGTTGGTTCATAAATAAATACAATAACGCGCTCATCGCTACCAAGAGCGCGAACACCGCCCAATATTCAAGAGCTTTGCTGTTGCTGCGTTGGCGATAATCAGAGGGCAAGAAGTAGCCGAGAAAAAGCCCCGCCAGCAAGCCTCCCAAATGCGCCAGATTGTCCACTTGCGGGATGGAAAGCAAAATCACGAAGTTTATCACAGCGGTAAAAACTAGGCTGTTCAGTTGAGAACGCCCCATTTGCCCGAAAATAAAGCGGTGATTGAGGTAAAAGCCGATTAGCCCGCCCAAAAGAGCGAAGATTGCGCCGCTCGCGCCCACCGAAACTGAGTTCGGATTGCCCAACCCAAAACTTAAAAGGCTGCCGGATAAGCCGCCGAGAAAATAAATCAGCAGAAAACGGGCGCGTCCCATTTGCTGCTCAAGGTGCATGCCCAAACTCCACAGCGCCAATCCATTGAACACGATATGCAATAAGCTGGCGTGTAGGAACATCGCGGTGAAAAGTCGCCAGATTTCGCCCTGTCGCGTCAAATCTTTCTGAAGCGCCCCAAGATTAATCAGGGTGTCGAGATTAAAGCCGCCCAACGCCCCAATGCTGCCCTTACCCGCTTGTACCGCAAACTCTACCACAAATATAACGCCGATTGCGCCCAATATCGTATAAGTCACAATAGGGCTACTCTGCGCTTTTCCAACGGCGGCGGGTATCCCACCCGCTTGGACTGGCTGAGTATAGGGCTGGCTGTTATTCTGTCCGTAAGGGTTTTGCGGGTTATACAGTGTAACAGGCGGTTTGTAGGGGTTGAAAGCGGGGGCGACTTCCTGCGGTTCAGCCTTTATTTGGTAAGGATTAAACTTCCCTGCCGCGCTTGAAGGCGCATCCCAACTTTGCGGAGGATAGATGCTTTCCTGCCGGTATTCTTCTGGTACGGAAGGCGGGGTATTATCGCTATTCTCAGGTTTATATTCGCTCATGATATTCCTCTTATAATAGGCAAAAATTACTACAATCATTATACGACAATGCGATTCAATTGTTACAGAACCCGAACCGCACCGTCGATTGTGCTAAAATTAGCTGCTTTATTTCAGATGAGAAAATTATAAATACGGGGAGGATATTGTGAAACCTGCTGCTCAGAAAGTTCAACAAATCATAAACGAGTTGGGGCTGAATAGCCAGATAGTGGAGTTCAGCGAGAGTACGCGAACCTCTGCGGAAGCTGCCTATGCAATCGGTACCAGCGTGGCGCAAATCTGCAAAAGCATCTTGTTTGCAGCAGGCGACAAGGAAAACGCTATTCCGGTGATGGTTATTGCCAGCGGCGCAAACCGGATTGATACCCATAAGGTGCAGACGCATATCGGGCAGAAATTGCATAAAGCTACGCCCGAATTTGTGCGAGAGAAAACCGGCTATGCCATCGGCGGCGTTCCGCCCTTTGCCCATGCTCAACCGCTGACCATTTTCATAGATATGGATTTGCTCGCTTTCGAGGTGGTGTACGCGGCGGGCGGCACTCCTAACGCTATCTTTCCGCTCAACCCTGCCGACTTGGTGAAAGTAACGGGCGGCGCGGTAATAGACTGTAGAGTGGATAATTAGTGAAATTCCGACAAATTTTGTAGGAATACACTTGACAGGCGGGTTGGCGGGGAGTAGAATAAATCCGACAACGGTACTAGGATTTACAACTCACTTATATATATAGATTTATAGGCAATATAGCCTAAAACAGAATAGTTAAAAAGCTATCTGACGAAGCGGTAGGTGGCATATGATTTTCTCCACGCGAATAGAGTACGGCGTGATGATGCTAACCGATTTGGCGCGGCATTACGGTAAGGGTCCTCTTTCTCTTTCGGAAATCGGGGCGCATCTTGACCTTTCGGTGGCATATCTGGAGCAAATTGTACCAAATTTGCGTAAAGTTCAACTTATTGAAAGCATAAGAGGGGCTAAAGGCGGTTACATCCTTAGCATGCCGCCTAACAAAATTCGGATGGGCGCGGTAGTGCGGGCATTGGAGGAGCGCGAAGGCGGCTTTCGGGTGATGCGGTGCGCTACTTTGAGCGGTGATGCGGAAGTATGCAACCACGAAGAAATTTGCACTGCCCCCATTTTGTGGGTGCGGGTGCGCGATGCTATTTCTCAGGCGCTCGATTCTACTACGCTGGCAGACCTTGTGCCTGAAACTCGCCGTAGCTTGCCGATAAGTTTGGAGATTAAAGCAATACCCGGCGACCAAGAAAATAAAGTAATACTTGCGGTTACCACTGAAAACTAACCGATTCTGAGGAGTGGGAAATTATATGGCTGACGAGCTTATCATCAAAGACTTGCATGTAAATGTAGAGGACAAAGAGATTATTAAGGGGCTAAACCTCACTATCCGGCAAGGCGAAACCCACGTAATAATGGGACCCAACGGCAGCGGTAAAAGCACTTTGAGCAATACTATTATGGGGCATCCGCGCTATACCGTAACTGCCGGGGATATTATTTGGCAGGGAGAGAGCATTTTGGATTTGCCAGCAGACCGCCGGGCGCGAAGGGGTTTGTTCCTCGCTTTCCAGTATCCGATGGAAGTGCCGGGCGTTTCAGCCAGTAATTTCTTGCGTACTGCTCTGACCAATATTCGCAAAGGCGACCAAGCCCCCACCATTACGCCCGATAATTTAGGCGAAATTGGGGATGGCAGCGGCGGCAATGTAGCTAAAGTGGGGGGCGATGGCGCAAATATTGACCGCTCCAAGCGTCAAATACTTATTCCGCCCAAAGAATTCCGTACTATCTTGAAAAGCAAATTAAACCTTTTGCAGATGGACGAAAAATACACCAAACGCTACCTGAACGATGGTTTTAGCGGCGGTGAGAAGAAGCGCATGGAAGTTTTGCAGATGGCGGTACTGTCGCCAAAAATCGCTTTCTTGGATGAGCCTGATAGCGGTCTGGATATTGACGCTATCCGCATCGTGGGCGAGGGCGTAAGCAAGCTAAAGGGTCCCGATATGGGCATCGTGGTTATCACCCATCAGCAGCGCATCTTGAATTACCTCGATGTGGATTTTGTACATGTGATGATGCAAGGCTATTTGGTTAAGAGCGGCGGTAAGGAATTGGTCAAAGAAATTGAGGAGCGCGGCTATGGTTGGATTCGCGAAGAAGCCGGGCTTGCAGTCGGGGCGGAGGAGGATGTTTAATGACCAGCCCTGTGATAGAGAGCTTTTTAACGCTTGAGGCAGTGGAAAAACTGTCCGCTTCAAAGCAAGAGCCGGAATGGATGCTGGAGAAACGGCGCGAAGCCTTGAAGCTCTACGATGCCTTGCCGTTGCCGGATTGGACGCGGGGTATTCGCGGTTGGTGGACTAGCAACTTGAAAGAGCTAAGGCTGGAGAGTTTGAAGCCCTTCACGCCTGCCGGAGCAAATCTGCCCAACCTTAATTTGGATGGCAATGTGACCATCGAGGATGAGGAGGAGGGCGAAACCCGCGAAATCGTGGAGCAAACCGCCGGGGTTATCGTGCAGTATAACAGCGAAGTGGTACAGGTAGAGCTTTCCGAAGAAGCCGCCGCGCAAGGGGTAATCTTCTGTAGCCTTGATGAGGCGGTGCAGAAACATCCGGCGTTGGTGCATGAATATTTTATGACTTCCAATGTAAAGCCGGACGATAATAAATTCGCGGCTTTGCATGCGGCTTTGTGGAGCGGGGGCGCATTTCTGTACGTGCCTAAAAATGTCATTATAGACGCGCCTTTCCGGGTGGTGTTCTATGCCGACACTGCCAATAGCGCAATTTTCAGCCATGTGCTGGTAGTGGCAGAGCCTTACAGCCAAGTAAAAATTATTGAGGAACAATTAAGCGCGTCCAACCTCAAAGAGCAAGCTTTAGATGCTAATATTGTGGAAGTCTTTGTGGCTACGGGCGCAAAAGTGGAGTTTTATAACCCGCAAGAATGGGGCGAAAACTTCTTTAATTATTCCACCAAACGCGCCTTGCTCAAGAAAGATAGCATCCACCGCTGGATTTTGGCGGTTATGGGTAGCGAAGAAACGCGCCTTGATGTGGAAAGCGTGACGCTAGGCGAGGGGGCGCATGCCGAATCGGTTGGCGCGATTTTCCCCAATCACGAGCAGCATCTTGACCTGAAAGTGGTAATGCGCCATTCCGTACCAAATACCAGCGGAGATGCTCTGTTTAAAGCGGCGTTGCTGGATAAAGGGCAATATGGTTTTCAGGGGAAAATTCGGGTGGATAAGCTCGGAAGAAACACCGATAGCTTTCTCTCAGACCATGTTTTGTTTCTGAGCGAAGATAGCAAGGCGGATGCTCTGCCAAGCCTTGATGTGGATGCTAACGATGTGCGTTGCGCTCATGGGCAAACCATCGGCATGGTGGATGAGCAAGCGATTTTCTATCTGCAATCGCGCGGTTTGTCCCGCGAAGAAGCGGTTGGATTAATCGTACAGGGCTTTTTCGAGCAAGTGACCAATCGCATCCCGCTTGCCAGCGTGCGCCAGCGCATGAAGGAAATTGTCTCTCGAAAGATATATTAATTTGCAAAGGGCTTGCTCTCTGTAGTAGGGGTGCATCGTGATGCGCCCTTCGTTGGTCTAAATTATACTTGCTAAACTTTTAGAGAAGGTCGAATCTTATATGACAGAAATTGAATCTCTGGATCAAGAACGAGAGAAGCGAGCATTTGATATTCCCGAAATCAGGCGCGATTTTCCTATTTTGCAAGAATTAACCAACGGCAAACCTTCGGTTTATTTGGATAGCACCGCCAGCAGTTTGCGTCCCGAGCAGGTGGTGGGGTCTATGCTGGATTATTACCACAAATGTAATGCCAATATCCATCGCGGCGTATATCGTTGGAGTGAGGAAGCGACCTTCAAGTATGAACGCGCACATGGCAAAGTCAAATGGTTTCTCAATGCCCGTTCGCACAAGGAAATTATATTTACCCGCAACACCACCGAATCTATAAATTTGGTGGCGCACACATGGGGTCGCGCCAATATCAAAGAAGGCGATGAGATTGTCAGTACGGTTATGGAGCATCATTCCAATATCGTGCCGTGGCAAATGCTTGCTCAGGAAAAGGGCGCGAAGGTGCGCTATATCAAGGTGAACGAGGAAGGCAAGCTCGACCTTTCCAATATTGACGAAATCATCAACAAAAAAACCAAACTGGTAGCAGTTACCCATATGTCGAACGTATTGGGTACTATCAACCCGGTGGCGGAATTGGCAAAGAAAGCCCATGCGGTTGGCGCTCTTATTCTAGTAGATGCTGCCCAAAGCGTGCCGCATCTTCCGGTGGATGTACAGGCGTTGGATATAGATTTTCTGGCGTTTAGCGGACATAAAATGTGCGGACCTACTGGAATTGGCGTGCTATGGGCGCGTCGCCATTTGCTAGAAGCAATGCCGCCTTTCCTGACCGGGGGCGACATGATTCGGAGCGTTACGCTGGAAGGCAGCACATGGAATGACCTCCCTTGGAAATTTGAAGCCGGAACGCCCGCTATCGCCGAAGGAATCGGTTTGGGCGCAGCGGTTGATTATCTGGCATCTTTCGGGATGGACAAGATTCGCGCCCACGAAATCGAAATTACCCGCTACGCGCTTGGACAATTGCGCGAAGTACCCGATTTGCATATCTACGGTCCGCGCAAAGCCGAAGAACGCGGCGGGGTAGTGGCGTTTAATTTGGGGGAGGTGCATCCCCACGACCTCGCCACAATGCTAGATAGGGATGGCATCGCGGTACGCGCCGGGCATCACTGCGCCCAACCGCTGCATGATTTCCTTGACCTTCCCGCAACCACTCGCGCTAGTTTCTATATCTATAACACTTTGGAAGAGGTTGATAAACTGGTGGAATCGCTCTACCGAATCCGCAAAGTCTTCAAACTTGCATAGCATCTTAACTTGCAATCTAAGTTAATTCCTAGTAATATGGTAGGGATTAAAACATGCAATTTAGAGAGGTAATTCAAAAGTGGCTGAAGCTAGAGATGATTTAGATATGGAGTATGTGCTGGAACTGGCGCATAACTTTGATGTCGAACTAAAAAACCATCGGGTGGAAGACCCCACCATTGAACTTGAAGACAGCAACCCTTTGTGTGGGGACAAGTTTAAACTCCAATTGCGCGTCAATAGCGAAGGGGTGGTGGAAGATGTGGGTTTCACCGGGAGAGGTTGCGCTATCAGTCGCGCTTCTGCTTATGTCCTTTCCGATTTAATCAAAGGGCATAAGGTGGGCGAAGTAAAAGATATTACCAGCGCCCAAATAATTGAGGAATTGGGTATAGAGATAAATAGCGCGGTTCGCCTGAAATGCGCTTCACTGGCGTTGCGGACTACCCGCAAAGGGCTTGTTCTGGCGGGGCATGTTGCCGAAGAAGATGAAGATGAGGATGAAGAATAAACCCCCACAGAAGGGTTTCAGGCAAGGGGTTTAAGAAGATTAACAATTAAATCCGTAAAACGAGGATTGGGGTAAATCCACCAGATTTCACCATCAAACGCGGGCGTATCACGATGCGCCCCTACCCCGAACCACATCCGAACGAGACGGTTTTAATTCGTAGGGGCGTATTTGAATACGCCCTTCGTTGAGAGTCTCAAGAATAATAGTTTCACGCGCTTTGCGGGTGAAGCATAAACATAGATATACAAAGTCAACTCGTATTTGACGGCAGAATTGGCAAAAGGCAGTCTGACCGGAGGAGTATAGAAAAATGACTATAGATATAAACAAGGATGCCGAAAATAAAGTTGAATTCGGTACGCCGCTTTTGAAGGTGTGGAAGGCGAAGAAGGGGCTATCCCGCGAACTAATCGAAGACATTAGCTGGCAGAAGGATGAGCCGCAATGGATGCGCGAGTTTCGCCTTAAAAGCTACGATATATTCGAGTCGAAGCCGATGCCGAATTGGGGACCCGATTTAAGCGACTTGAAATTCGATGACCTTACTTTCTACACTCCCGCCGGCTCGAAAAAGACCCGTACATGGGATGAAGTGCCGGAAGAAATCAAGAATACTTACGAGAAGTTGGGTATCCCCGAAGCAGAGCGCAAATATCTGGCGGGGGTAGTAGCGGTATATGATAGTGAGCCGATTTATGAGGGCTTGAAGGAAGAATATACAAAACTGGGTATTCTTTTCACTTCTATGGATACCGCCATCAAAGATTATCCCGACATCGTAAAGAAGCATTTTATGACTAAGTGCGTGCCGCCTACCGATAATAAGTTTGCGGCGTTGCATGGGGCGGTGTGGAGCGGCGGTTCTTTTATGTGGGTTCCACCCAACACCAAAGTTGATTTGCCCTTGCAAGCATACTTCCGCATGGAAGGCAAAGAAGAAGGCACTTTCGAGCATACCATGTTGATTGTGGAAGAAGGCTCGGAAGCGCAATATATCGAGGGTTGTACCGCTCAGCAATACAGCACCAACTCGTTGCATAGCGCGGTGGTGGAAATCTTTGTGCGCCCCGGCGCACGCGCCCGTTATACCACCGTTCAAAACTGGTCTAGCGATATTTATAATCTTAACACCAAACGCGCCTTAGTTGAAGAAGAAGCCCATATGGAATGGGTGGGCGGTTCGATGGGTAGCAAAATCACTATGCTTTACCCTTGCTCGTATCTAATCGGCAAGGGGGCGCGGGCTGACCATCTGAATATCGCTTTCGCCAACAAGGGGCAACATAAGGACGGCGGCGCGAAAGTTATCCACGCTGCGCCCTATACCACCAGCAATGTTTTGTCCAAGTCCATCGCTAAAGATGGAGGGCATGCCGGATTCAGAGGGCTTTTGCGGATTGCGAAGGGCGCATACGGTTCACGCGCCAAGATTCGCTGTGACGGTCTGCTGATGGATGACCTCAGCCGCAACGATACTTACCCGGATATGCAGGTTCATCAGAATAATGTAACTATCGAGCATGAAGCAACGGTAGGGCGCATTTCTGAGGAGCAGGTATTCTACCTTATGACTCGCGGGTTGAGTGAGTCCGAAGCAATGGCAATGATTGTAAACGGTTTCATTGAGCCGGTTACAAAAGAATTGCCGATGGAATACGCCCTTGAGTTGAACCGTTTGGTGCAACTGGAGATGGAAGGCTCTATCGGGTAAGATTCGGGAAGGGCGTATTCAAATACGCCCCTACAAACGCATTTGCAAATGGCGCATAAACTCGTGATAATAAGGGTGGGCTGGAGCATCAAACCGCCCACCCTTTTCAAGATAAAGAATAGAAAGGGAGCGAAGGCTGATGGCGGTCGCGTCCGATGAAGAGATTATCAAAGCCCTAAAAACCGTAACCGACCCGGAACTGGGCGTAAATATAGTTGATTTGGGGCTGGTTTATCGCTTGGATATAGATGATACAGGCGAGATTGAGCTTTTTATGACGCTTACCACGCCTGCCTGCCCCGCCGGACCGGAAATTCGGAATGAGGTAAAGAATGTATTAAGCGAGCTTCCGGGCGTGAACGGTGTCAAAATCAATTTTGTGTGGTCGCCTCCGTGGGGGTCGCATATGATAAGCGAGCAGGGTAAAGAAGAGTTAGGCTGGATGGATGGAGAATTTTAGGTGGATAACACGTATCTGTTAAAAAAAGATGCGATGGTGGCGTTGCTGGCGGGAACTGGCTTGAAAGATGATGCCGAACTGGCTGCCGCTATTTTGCAGGATACCGGCTATGACTCGCAAAATCCTTCTCCTGAAGTTGAGGTGTGGCAAGCGCGGCGCATTCTGGAATTGATAGCAGCGCGAGTTTTGCCGGGTGAGGACTTGCAAGAATCTATGCGTAAGCTTGGGAAGATTAGCTTCGAGGGCTATGGCAATAGCGCGGCGGGCAAGATACTGCTGGCTGTAATAAAAGCGTGGGGTACTGGGCGATTGGTCAAGAATTCACCGCTGGTATATCAAGGCATTTTCCGCTATGGTGAGCGCAGCGCGAGAGAGTTAGAGCCTAATCGCTGGGAGCTTTTGCATTATGATGAACCCGGTTATATCGAGTTCATGGCTGGTATCACCGAAGCGGTAGTATCAGCTAGTGGGGCGCAAAATATACGGTTGGATATAGAAAAAATTGAAGATGAAAGCAAGCGGGATAATTACCGCTTTGAGTTAAATTGGGAGTAAAACACATGAGCTTGCCGACTGAAGAAGAATTAAAAGAAGCCCTTAAAACGGTCTATGACCCTGAAATCGGGATAAATATCGTGGATTTGGGGCTGATTTATGGGGTGGATATAGATGACGAGGGTTTGGTTGATGTAACTATGACGCTTACCTCTCCCGGTTGTCCGCTCGGTCATGTAATTGGGGCGCAAGTGCGCGAGGCGTTGGACGTTATACCCGGTGTCAACGATGTGAAACTTAATTTGGTGTGGTCGCCCTCTTGGAATCCTACTATGATGACCGAAGATGCCAAAGAAGAATTGGGTATTGACGGGACTTACTAGGGCGCAATCGAGGGCAATAGCCCTCTCCCACAGAAACCAACCCCCGAACCCTGATTGTAACAAGGGGCTTAAGCCCCTTGCCTGAACCCCTTCCCAATACCCCCGAAAAACGCCACCGAACGAGGGCGCATCTTGTCGCAACACGGAGGTTGCTCCTACACAATTAAAACCCTCTCACCAACGAACGCCCCGAATCCGAACCCGTAGGGGCGACTCAAGCGTTGCCTTTCTTTGTATATTTAAGCCGTGAACATTGGGTGGGCGGTATTTTTGATGCTATAATTATACCGCAAAAAGAAAAAGAGGATAGAAAATGACCGGCGCGTTATCTAAACACTTCTTCAGCCCAGAAGAATACTTGGCGTTGGAGGAGACCGCAGAATATAAAAGTGAATATTATAACGGCGTTATATTTGCAATGGCTGGCGGTTCACTTAATCACAACCGAATCACCAGCAATATAAATGCCGAGCTTAATATTGCGCTTAGAGGGCGACCTTGTTCGGTATTCAGCAGCGATATGCGGTTGCTGGTGAAGAAAAACGGGCTTTATACCTATCCTGATACCGCTGTAGTATGCGGCAAAGTCGAGTTGGTAGAAGGACGAAATGATACCATCACAAACCCAATCTTGTTGGTGGAGGTATTATCCCCTTCCACTAAAAACTATGATTTGAAAGGAAAGTTCGCCCTCTATCAGGCGCTTTCTTCGCTGCAAAGTTATGTAGTAATAGATCAGGAGCGAGTCTATGTGGAATATTATCAGCGCACAGGCTCAAATAAATGGGAACTGGAAACATACGAGAATCTGACGGACGCATTAAGTATAAAGATAATCGAGGTAAAGCTGGCATTGGAAGCGATTTATGACAAAGTAGAGTTTGATTGAGTTGTAAGTTCGGGATTTCCAACGTCTGCCCCAACCGTTAAGAAAAGCGTTTTTTGTAGAGGGCGGTTCGTGAACCGCCCTTCGTGTGTTGCCCCCAATCCCCATGAGATATGCGCCACCGAATGAGGGCGCAATCGAGGGCAAGAGCAACCTCCCACAGAATCCGAACCCTGATTGTAACAAAGGGCTTAAGCCCCTTGCCTGAAATCACCTTCTTGCAAAAGTTCTGATTAGACCCCCGTAATGGCTCTGCCTTGCGCTAGAATGGCTTCGACCTTTTCAGGAGAGGTGGTTTCGGTGTAGGCACGCATAATAGGTTCGGTGCCGCTGAAGCGAATCAGCAACCAACTGCCGTCCTCACTGTAATATTTGAAACCATCATCAAAACGGGTGTTGACGAGTTTTGAGCCAGCCAAATCTTTGGGCGTATTGTCGCGGATGCGTTGCATAATCTCGCCCCGTTTTTCCTGCTCAAAGGTAAAATCAATGCGGTTGTAGTAATGCGGTCCGACTTTTTCAAAGAGCCAATCAATCAAGCCGGAAACGGTTTTCCCGGTTTTGACCAACATATCCGCCAAAAATAGCCCACAGATGATACCGTCACGTTCGGGAATATGCCCACGGAAGCCGAAACCGCCCGACTCTTCGCCGCCCATCAAAGCATTTTCCGCCATCATTTTTGGTCCGATATGCTTGAAGCCAACCGGAGTTTCAAAGACGGGGACATTGTAAAGCTTGCCGAGTTGGTCAAGCATTGAGGTGGTGGAAAGCGACCTTACAATCATGCCGCGCTCGCCGCGCACTTCTAGCATGTAGAGCGCGAGTAGGGCGTACACCCGCAACTGGTCAACAAACTCGCCCTTCTCATCCACCAACCCCACGCGGTCGGCATCGCCATCGTTCGAGATACCGATGTCGTACTTGCCCGTTTTCATCAGTTCTATATGTTCGGTCAGGTTGCGGGCAATCGGTTCGGGATTATGCATGCCGGGAAAAATCGGGTTGCGCTCGTTGTGCATATTGGTGACGGTGGCAGTACCGCCGCTCAGGATGCGCGGGAAATAGCCTTGACCTGCGCCGTACATCGAATCCACCAAGATTTTAAGATTGCTCTTGCGGATTCCATCTATATCAACCATTCGTCCCAATTGCTCGATATAGCCTTCGGTAGCATCGAAATATTCCACTAATCCGGCTTTTACTGCGTCCTGAAACTTCATACGCTGTATCGGAGTGTCGAGCAAGCCCTCAATAGCAGTCACAATTTCGGGTGAGGCGCTACCGCCATAATGAGGCTTAACCTTGAAACCGTTATCGGTGGCAGGGTTGTGGCTGGCAGTGATAACTACGCCCCCGCCCGCTTTCTTCTCGATAATGGAATAGCTGAAAACCGGAGTCGGGGCGAAATTGTTACTCAGATAAACTTTTACGCCGTTTGCGGCAAAGACTTCGGCGGTTGCGGCTGCGAAATGCTCCGAGTCAAAGCGGGTGTCGTAGCCTATTACCAGCCCGTCTTTAGCGTAACCCTCTTTTTTGAAATATTCGCAAGTGGCTTGCGCTACTTTACGTACATTGTCGAAGGTATAATCTTCGGCGATAACTGCTCGCCAGCCGTCAGTTCCAAACTTGATTTGTGCCATGTTTTCCTCTGCTTTACATTATGTGACCTAACGAGGGCGCATCTTGTCGCAACACGGAGGTTGCTCCTACAGAACCCGAACGCCCCGAACCCTGCCCCATCTCCATGAGATTTGCGCCAACCCAACGAGGGCGCAATCGAGGGTAATAGCCCCTACGAAACTTGTCGGATAGCCGCCCGTATGTCCGCGATGTTTTGCGCTACGCTTTGGCGTTTGTTGAATACGGCAGACCCGGCAACGATTACGTTTGCGCCCGCTTGTACTACCGTACCGACATTTTGTGCGCCCACGCCCCCATCTATCTCAAGCTCAATCGCCGGATTGACCCGCTCAATCATGTCGCGCATCCGGCGAATTTTATCGGTGGTGGTTTCGATGTAGGATTGCCCACCAAAGCCGGGGTTCACGCTCATGAGCAAAACTAAATCAACATAGGGCAAGATTTCTTCCAGCACGTTAATCGGGGTGGCAGGGTTGATAACAACTCCCGCTTTCGCGCCCGTATTTTTGATTTGCTGGACGGTGCGGTGTATATGAGGGCAAGTCTCGTAATGCACCGTGACAATGCTTGCCCCCGCCTTTACAAAGTCCTCGATGTAGCGTTCGGGCTTTTCAATCATCAAGTGCGTATCGAAGGGAATGTCGGTTACGGTACGCAACTTTTCCAATATTATGGGACCAATGGTGATATTCGGCACGAAATGACCGTCCATAACATCCACATGTAGGTAATCTGCGCCAGCTTTGACCGCTTCGGTGGCGTGTTCGCCCAACCGGGCAAAGTCGGCTGAAAGAATAGAGGGGGAAAGTTTTATTTTATTTGTCATATTTAATATCCTCGTGATTATAACTTTTTACACTGTACCACATTACCGCGCGTGTCGGCACGATAATCATAGCGCACATTTTGAGATTTGATAAGCACCGTAATCTGATAGCCGGGCGTAAGCGCTTGTTGGTACGAGTAATCGGGTTGGGGGCAACCCATCGAGCTATCAGGGAAGGTGCGCGGCATTATCGTAACATATTCAAGGTCGGATGGGGCAATATTCAGCGAAGCTTTCAAGTCTTTAGCTATAGCGTTTTGCGCCAATTCAACTGCGGGGTCGGATGGGGCTGCGGTAGTAGCAACAGGCGCGGCGGTAGTCGCCGGAGCGGTTGTTGCGTCACCGCAAGCGGACAAAACAATCAGGGCGAGGCATAAGAGTGTGAGATGCTTAAATTTCATTGCAAATATCCTATCCAAGCGGACAAGTCCCCCAATTCTGCTCGTTGCAAAAGCTATGATGTAATTGGATTAATCCTTGCTGGCGCATTGCTCCGCCTATCAAACGAGTTAGCTTAACCTTTTGATTCTTGTCGCGGTATTCCTCCGGCAATTCGCCGTTTCCATCGAGCCAAAAGCGAAATACCTGCCGCGCTACGTTCTCCACCAGTTCATTGCTGCCCTTGCTCGGATAGCTATGGTACACGGTAAGGGCATTTCGCTCAAGTGTAACATTTTGAGTGTGGCGAGCATATGCCCAAAGAAAGGGCAAGGTGGCGTTTATGGTAATTTCCGCCGCTCTGTCCGCGCCGATTAGGGCGGGTGCGGTGCGGGCGTTATCGCTGCCGGGGAGCTTTTCAAGGGTGAGGTCGTAGCGTTGCGCCCAGAATTGGCGGCTGGCGCTTTCCTTTTCTGTTTTCAATAGCTCTACCACAAAGAAGGTAGCTAGAACTTTAGCAGCTTGCGCGGGTTCAAGCCCGGTGATTTTCGCTTCGAGCCTTTCAAGAAGGCTTTCTTCCTCCACTAGTTTAAGCGAAACCGCCCAACGCGCCAAACCTGCTATGCGCCGCGCCGGGTGATTTACCGGGCGTACTCGCGCAAAATTCCAATCTTGCTCGTTCATAGGCTGAAATTGATACGCGCTTTCCCGTAGGTAACGCTCCAGTAACGCCCAACGTCGGTCTAGTTCTTCGGCGTATTCGGCGGCAGCCCAATCTTCCGGGTCAATGTCATCTTTAGAAGGGTCAAAAAGCGGTTTCGGGCGCGGTTTGCGTTGGGAAGGCAATAGCCCGGCTGCGCCTAAAATCGCCGCTTCTAGGGTGATAATGCGCTCTTCGGTTTCGTCTTTGGCAGAATCATTCAGCAAATCTAGCAAGCTACTCAAGGGCAAAATTAGCGACAGGCGTTTGAATTGGGCTTTATTCTGAGAATAGCCCAACGCTTCGAGCAAACCGCTCCAGAAGGGTTGAACAAGGCTATCCTCCTGAGCGCAAGCTGCCTCATATTTCTGCCCTTTTTCCTTAAATCTGTTCTCGCCAAGTTCATCAATTCGCGTCAGCACATCCGCTAAATTGGGGTGATGCTGCGCCACCAGTTCACAACAGGGACCCTCGCTTTCGGAAAGAGAGCCGAGCCGAGTTCCGCTCGCTTGCGCTAATCTTATCGCTGCCAGCAGTTCATTTTCATTGCCGAAGCTTTCCAGCAAAGCAAGGGCGGCGGGGTTATTGCCGTTCAGGGTAGTTACTGCGCCGCCGAGAAGCGCCACATGCAGGATTACCTCGTTATAGCGGGAATCGGAAGCATGCCCATGCGCTTTCCAGTCTTGCGTGGATAGGTGCAATTCTACATCGCCCCGCAATAGCTCGCCCCCAAGGTCAATTATTGCGCCTCGAAAATCGGGTCCGAATCCGCCGCTCCATCTGCCGCGATATACGATTTTTACAGAACGCCCATCGCTTGCCGTTAATTTACGCCCCTTTTCCCAGCCTTGCGCGTTCCACAACTCTGCCAATTCGCGCTCGTTGAAAAGATGCGCCAGCCTTGCCATGTCGGCGATATTATCAGATTGCGCCTGTGCTGTATCCGGCTTGGCGAAAACGATAGAATCATTATGGGAGGTTGCGGAATCGTTGGGGAAAGACATATCCCCAAAGTTCGAGGAGTTCGGCAGGGAAGGTTTTACAACTTCGGGTGCAGCAGCGGGGCGCGGCAAAGCTGGAGACGTGGGAGATTTTCCTGCGGGTTTTTTCTCCGGGCGGCTCTTTTTCTTGGGTAGCGGATAAAGAAAGCGTCCTTCCTCATCGTATGGCATTGGCTATTGCTCTTTTAGGGCTGTAAACGCGCTTTCAATTGACCAATTACCTCGTTCGGTATCAAACGTTCGCCAAGATACACCTGACCGCCATCGTCTCGCCCGTGAAAATCGCTACCGCCGGTAGGCACAATGTTATATTTGTGGGCAAGTTCTAGAAAACGTTCCACCGTTTCATTGTCATAATGCCCGTAGTAGGTTTCGATACCCGCTAACCCTGCTTGCACGGTTTCTTCCAGAATCCGGTCAAGGTCATTAACATATGTTGGATGCGCCAAAACTGCCAAGCCGCCTACTTTGCGAATCATTTGCACCGCTTGAACCGGAGTAATTTTCTCTCTATCTACAAAAGCGGGTCCGCCGTTATGAAGATACTTTTCAAAAGCTTCGGCGATGGTTTGCACATAGCCTTTTTCTTTCATGGCTTCGGCGAAGTGAGGTCGCCCAATTGATGCGCCGTTTGCAATTTCCTGAACGCGCTTCCATTCAATCGGCATGCCTAGTTCCGCCAATTTTCGGACAATTAGTTCGCCTCGATTAAAGCGGGTG
Source organism: Candidatus Chlorohelix sp. (assembly GCF_037138995.1). NCBI lineage: Bacteria > Bacillati > Chloroflexota > Chloroflexia > Candidatus Chloroheliales > Candidatus Chloroheliaceae > Candidatus Chlorohelix > Candidatus Chlorohelix sp. The sequence continues at coordinate 15,875 of NZ_JBAXHI010000056.1, forward strand.
TCTCGAAAATGCTTGAGCTTTGTTTGAAACTCTTGGTTATCATAATTTAAGAAGTAGCCCAATATATGCACTTCGCCGTTGTCTTCCGCGCTAAGCTCAATACTTGGGATTACTTCCAAGCCAAGTTTATTTCCAAACAAGATTGCGTCATCAAGCCCGGCGGTAGTATCGTGGTCAGTGAGGGCGATGGTTTTCAAGCCGACACTGGCAGCCAAGCGGACTAATTCTTCAACGTTAAGGGTTCCATCTGAAGCGGCGCTGTGCATATGAAGATCTATAGTGCCGGGCATATTAAAGTTTAACCTCCTTGGAAATAGTCGCAAACAAAAAAGGCTCCATAACACATGAAGCCTTTTATCTATTTTACCACAACAATTTTACAGATTACAGCTTTGAAAAGGTTATTACACGAAACGTTTTTGGGGCAGTAAACGCTGATTCAGGGAACATCCCTTGCGACCTCTTACCCCCTGTACGAATTTGTAACAGCTTTGAAGAACTATTGAATTATTGGGGAAACGTTGGAGCCGCTAAAACCGGGTCTGCGCTCTACCAATAATTTAATTGCGGTTCGTTCTTCATCGTCTATTAGAACATCAATAAAAGCAGGGATACATACAATGTCAATACCGCTGCTTATCAAATATCCACGCGCTATGGCTACAGCTTTAATCGCTTGATTGGTAGCCCCCGCGCCAATGGCTTGGACTTCAACCCGTCCTGTTTGCCTGATGACTCCACTAATAGCTCCTGCAACGCTACTAGGACGAGATTTGCCAGATACCTTCAAAACTTCGACTTCGCTCACATTTGCCTCGTGTTGTTCGTTAATATTTCGTATTGGTGTACCATAGACACCTTGACGTTCTAATTGTTCCGCAATCGGTTCTGTTGTTCGATTGAAGGTAAACTTGGATTCCATAATTGTTCTCCTTATTGTGTTATTTTAGCGCGTTTGAATAGGCGTAAGAAAACCTTCTCTGGATAATAAAAATGGTTTACCTGTTTTATTTCAATCAACCGATGCCTTAAAAATACATAATATCCTGCATTCTTAACATCAAGTTTGCATTTTAATGTACTGTCCCAGAAACCAACTGAATTTGTTAGAAGCAATATCAATTATGCAAAAGGCTCTAATACAGCTAGTTTGGGTTATTCAATAAACAAAATACCCCAAAGAACTGTTATTCGATTGATTAACCTAAAACTAGATTGTCCCCTAACCGGGTCAACCTATTTAAAGTATAGCCTTCGCGCTTTCTATAAGAAACGGCAGAATAAAACAAGAACTTTATGCTGCTGTTCGTTCCATCCTATAGAAAGTTTGTATTTGAGTTTTGCCGCCACTGTCCTACTTGATAATCGGGTAAAATTTCTAGAGAAAGAAGCTCTCCTATATCTATCCATTATCAATAGTTCAACTATTCCAGTATTTATTAAAACTATTATATCAGAAATTAGGAAAAAGAGTCGTCTTTTCCAAGCTACATTTAGAAGAATTATTTAAATTGTAGGTATATTAAAGAATCGTTTCCAAACATATTAATAGCAGGAAGCATTAGATTTGATTATTTGGCATAATCTACCGCACGGGTTTCTCGAATGATAGTTACTTTTATTTGCCCCGGATATTGTATAGTCTCTTCAATTCGGCGGCTAAGTTCATGCGCCATCCGCATTGCTGCCACATCATCTATTATTTCAGGGCGCACTAGGATACGAAGCTCACGCCCGGCTTGGATTGCAAAGCAACGCTCTACCCCCTCTATGGAGTGTGCCAGTTCTTCCAAAGCGGTTAGACGCTTGACGTAGGTTTCGACTTGTTCGCGTCTTGCGCCGGGTCTGCCGCCGCTAAGAGCGTCTGCTGCCATTACAATCCATGCTTCGACTGATTGGGGGTCTTCTTCGCTGTGGTGGGCGGCTACGGCATGGATTACTTCTGGCGCGTTCATGAAGCGTTTTATGCGGTCTGCGCCGATGAGGGCGTGGGGACCTTCCATAGAATCTTGGTCAATTACTTTACCAATATCGTGGAGCAAAGCGGCGGTTTTAGCCACCTGCACTTTTGCGCCCAATTCGGAAGCGATGACTCCGGCAAGTTTACTGGCTTCAATGACATGCTCTAGTTGATTTTGCCCATAACTGGTGCGATAGCGCAACTTTCCAAGCAAATGAAGCAATTCAGGGTGAATACCTTGCACCCCTACTTCATAGGCGGCTTTTTCGCCGTCTTCGCGGAGTTGTTGTTCCACTTCCTGCTTGGATTTGTTGACCGCTTCTTCAATACGCGCTTGATGGATGCGCCCATCTGTTACTAACTTGGTCAAAGCGCGGCGGGCTACTTCGCGGCGGATTGGGTCAAAGCAACTAAGGGTGACTGCTTCGGGGGTGTCATCCACTATCAAATCTACGCCGGTAGCTTGCTCGAATGCGCGAATATTGCGCCCTTCCCGCCCGATGATGCGCCCTTTCATTTCATCACTTGGCAAGGGTACGGTGGTAACTACTGCATCGCTTATATAATCGCTGGCAATTCGGCTAACTGCTACCGATAATACTTTACGGGCTTTTTCTTCGGCTCTTTCGCGAGCTTCTTCTTCAATTTTTCTGACTCTGACGCTGGCGTATTGACGCGCATCATCTTCTATTTTTGCAATTACCAGTTCTTTAGCTTGCTCGGTTGTGAGTCCTGCTACTCGTTCCAGTTCATAGGCTTGGCGTTGTTTTAACTCGTTCGCTTGTAGTCGCACCTTCTCAATATCACGCTCACGGTCATTCAGATTACGCTCACGTCTTTCTTGGTTTTCCAGCTTATGCTCAAGGTTTTCTTCTTTTTGCTGGAGGCGGCTTTCGCGTTGTTGGAGTTCCACGCGCCTTTCTTTCAACTCGTTTTCGGCTTCTTGTTTAAAGCCTAAAGCTTCATCTTTTGCCTGTATAACAATTTCGCGCTGTTTGGATTTGGCTTCTTCTATAAGACGGTTAATATTTTCTTTTTCAAGAGCTAACTGGATGTTTGTTTTACCTTGTTTGTAAAATACAAATCCCAGACCGCAGGCGAGACCTGCCAGAGTGCCGAATAAAATGGTAAGAAGCGTCTCCCACATTGCTAAGCTCCAAATCTATGTATGTTTCAGAATTTATATTAATCATAACTACAAACCAAAATTAGAGTTTTACCCTAAGTTCCGCCACATTTATTTCGGACAATTATTACTGTCACAATAGGTGAAATGTCGGTGACCGGAGATGGTATCTTTGCCGGGATAGCCCGATAATTATTATCTATCCTATATCAGACAAGTATTTACTGTCAAGTTTAACACCTCTCTAATCAGGGCGGTTGCATCGCCAGTATTTATATTTTCAACGCTCCAGCCAAACCATCAAGAAAATCGTTTTTGTAGGGGCGACGCTGGAGTCGCCGTTGCCCAAACCCCTTTGAGAACCGTTTTATAGAGGACAATTCCTTTCTTGCAACTGCCCTGCATCTCTAATAATAAAACCCCCTCCCTCATGAGGAAGGGGGAGTTTGCATTCATAATGCTTTGTTCTGCAATTGGCTTACTTTTTCAAGTTTACATTGATAGAGAGAACGAAAGCTACCAGATTGTTGAGGTCAGTGT
>NZ_JBAXHI010000057.1:0-17253 GCF_037138995.1 Candidatus Chlorohelix sp.
GTGGCTATTTGTGGTATTATTGTAGCTGTAGGTGTAGGTGTTGGGTCTGCCCCTTGAACGACCACATTGACAGAAGAAAACGAGAGCAGGAACATAGACCCGATGAACAGCATTGCTATAAACAAGAGAGAGAGTTTGGAAACTTTCATTTCTTTTAGTCCTTACAATCCGTATCTTACCCTTTGGCGGGTATCGCGAGCGAATACCGATTAAATTGGCAGTATGAAATACTCGACATAATATTCCTTGTATTTACATAATAACAAATAATATCAAATCTTAAAAGGGGTTTTAGAACCAAAATAAAAAAAACGTTAGCTCCATTGTAGGATATGGGCAGGTACGCAAATTATTGTTGCAGGTAGCGTTTAAGGTAAAGCCGACTTTGCCATACCGAATTATGTGTAAAGAAAAAGGTTAAGTGCCTCTAAAAGCAGTTGGGTAAAACCATCGGACAAAGTGCCTACAAATGGCAGTACAGGGGCGTGGCTTTCGCCGGAAGCGGTTTTTTGTGATATACATCGCTTTATAGATGTGTGCGCTATTATAGTATATGGACAACAGTATTAATATAATTAGCACATCATTACACCAATACGCACTAGCAAAATTGAACTCAAAAAACGTATAATTCGTCCTTATGTGACGATAATATAGTGGAGGTAGCATGATGTCTAAAATCAATGCAGCGGTTTTTATCCAGAAAATGAACAGTGATGTCACCTTACAGCACAAGCTCGAAAAATTGGGAAATATGGACATCGAAAGTCTCGTGAATTTCGCAGCCCAGCAGGGTTATGTTTTCAACGCGCAGGATTGGCGTGGTGCGGTTGAATCTTCTTATGGTGAAATGGATGAAAGCTCGCTTGAACAGGTTGCTGGTGGTCTAAATCCCCAACCGCTGCCCCCTCGCTACCTTGAGCATTATTTAAAATGGACAAGCCCGTTATCTGCACGAGGCATCATTATCGTAAGTGGTCGCTTCTAGACCAACAATTTTTGGAGAATCGGCTAGGGTGATTACTCTCAATCGCTTAAAAGTTACTGTTGGCTTATTAACCTTTGTGAGGTTTTAGGGCTGAACAGCACTTCCACAGCCTGCACCATTCTTTGGTTATAGGCTTTTTTTATTCCACGATATTTTTGTAGTTATTCACGGAATTAGTGACTACATGTATATCCAAATCGCTTTTCTGTATTAGCTGTAAGAGCCAAATGAATCTAAAAAGACGATTTGAAATCAAGGCTAAGTTAAGACAAGGCTAAACGACTCATTTTGTCCAAGCAGTGTTCCTACCCGAACTTGCAACAGCCCTAGTATATAGGGAATAAAAAAAGGTCGCCCGTTAAAAGGCGACCATCAAAAAGTTCGAAACTAGCTATGGTTAAAAAATTTGACCAGATAAACCACGATAGTATGTACTTTGCCATACCAAATTGAGTCGTATTCTTGAATCAATTTTGCGCCTTTCTTTTCATAGAAGCGCCGCCCGATGACATTTTCCTCCATAGTGGAGACGTACATTTCATTGACCCCTGCCTCATGCAGGAAGTTGAGTGCTTTTTCATAAAGCAACTCACCTACGCCTTGTCGTTGTACATTAGGACACACGTAAAATTGAAGTAGGCGGGGATGCCCACGACGGTCTTTTGGAAGAACGCTCAAATAGCCCAACAGGTGATTGCCCCGTTCTGCCAGAAAAATTGCATTGGCAGGGTTGTTGATGATTTCGTTAAGAACGTCGTCCCTGTAATAAATATCAACCTCATCGTGTACTTCTTCTTCCGTCATATAGTGTTTGAAAGATTGAAGTCGGGATAAAGTTGCTACTTCTCGAATAGCAGCATAATCCGCAGAGGTTGCCTTGCGAAGCGTTATAAAATCGTCTTCTTCGTCATCAGCCATTGCCCTCTCCATTTGCATTGCCATAAATTCTCTCCCTTTTATTAAACCTGTAGCTAGATACATTAAAACGCAAAAAATGTATCAAAACAGGTTCGACCATTGAAATTCTGATTAACAATTATAATACCATGTAAATATAAACCGTAAAGGGGTTAACGCCAAGCTTTTCCAATAAGAATCCAGCAAACAAACAGTATAATTTTACACTTAATAGCAAGCTGATACTATGAAATATTCCTATGTGTTTGGTCTTATTACCTCATAACTCCAAAAATCTTCTGCCATAAAGGTATTAGGAAATATCGAGCGGGCTTCCTGTAACATCAAATTCAAGCCGTTGCCCTCATCTGCTTCGTAACGTGGGCTGAAGTGCGTAATAATAAGAGTTTTAACATCGGCTTCTCTGGCAACTTGCGCTGCCATTATAGAAGTTGAGTGCTGACCACGCACCGCTAATTCTTCGTCCCCAGCGGTATAGGTAGCTTCATGAATAAGCACATCCGCCCCTCGCGCCAATTCGATGGCATTCGGGCAGAAGATGGTATCGCTGCAATAGACTATCTTACGTCCCTTGCGTGGTGGTCCCACTAATTCCTTACCATCAATAATCCTGCCATCGGGAAGTGTCACCATTTCGCCATTTTTGAGCTTTCCATAAAGCGGTCCGGGAGTGATACCAAGTTCCCGCGCTTTTTCTACCAAAAAGCGTCCGGTTTGTTCCCGTTCCGTAATGGCGAAACCATAGCTTTCAACGCGATGTTTTAACGGTAGGCACGATACAATGAATTCTTCATCCTCAAAGATAGTACCGGGTTTAACTGTTTGCATCTCAATATCGTGTCCGAGATGTGTATAGCTATAATGCAGGGTACTTTCTACGTATTCTTTTAATCCGAGAGGTCCGTAAAGGGTTACTGCCGGGATTTCCCCGCCGCGCAAAGAACGGCTTGCTAACAAGCCAACCAATCCAAAAAGATGGTCACCATGAAGATGAGTAAAAAAAACCTTGTCCAACTGGGAAAGCCTTAAGCTGGAAAGCAAGAATTGGTGTTGAGTACCCTCACCGCAATCAAATAACCACAAACCCGCACGTTGTGGTAGTTGTAACGCGATGCTGGTAACGTTTCTGGTACGGGTGGGTGTACCCGAACTGGTGCCTAAGAATGTTATACGCATTGTAGTTATATTCTAGCTTATACTAAATGGCTATGTCTATCCCTGAAAGTGAAAATATGAACGCTGAAATGTATGTTTTCATCGCCGAAATGCAAAAATATTATCCATAGTATGAACAATGCAAAAAACAGCCCCGTTTTTGCATCTCACCTCTATTTTGTTGTATTGCTAAATAATATCATGTATCTTATACTCACATATATAGCGTATTTTATCCAAATGGTTTCATAAAAATTATACAACTTATTTGGTTTGAGAACTGACCTGCATTAAGAAGGGTCAAGTTTTTGCGCTTGCTCAGCGTTTGGAGGGGTAAATTATACTCCCCCGTTAGTGTTGCCATATGAGGAGGGAACGTCAATGGCGGATGTTACACGCAAATCCGGTGCATCTTCAGATGTAACCGAGGAATTACTTTCAAAAGCCCACATGTACGAGGAGATTGAACAGGGAGAGGACTTCAAAAAACTTACCCGCGCTCGCCGTAACTTCATTATCCCGGCGATGATTATCTTCATCGTTTACTACTTCGGGATGCTGGTGCTTATCAATTACTTCCCAAGCTTAATGGAAACCGATGTTATCGGTTCAATTAACCTCGCATATGTAATGGCGCTTTCCCAATTCATTCTGGCTTGGGCTATCGCTTTCGCCTATCTGCGGGTTTCCACCAATGTTTTCGACAAATTGATAACCAAGATTATTGCCAGTGTTAAGCACAGCGACGAAAAAGCCGGTCGCCCAGTCCGGAAGGAGAACAAATAATGCCACATTCCAGCATTAATTTTCAGGTATTTAAACAACTTGAGGGTGATAAAACTCCAGCAATCGCAATCTTCTTGGCATTTGTGTTGGTAACACTCGGTATTACTTTCTGGGCTTCCCGCCGCACTAAATCGGCTGCTGAGTTCTACGCGGCAGGTCGCAAAATCAGCGCGTGGCAGAACGGTGTAGCAGTTGCAGGCGACTATATGAGCGCCGCTTCCTTCCTTGGTATCGCCGGTATCATTGCTTTCTCCGGCTTCGATGGGTTTATGTATTCGGTAGGTTGGTTAGTCGCTTACCTGACCGTGTTGCTAGTAGTAGCTGAACCGCTCCGCAACGGCGGCAAGTACACGATGGCGGACATTCTCGCTTACCGCTTGAAAGCCAAGCCGGTACGCGCTGCCGCCGCTTTCTCTACCATTACCGTTAGCACCTTCTATATGATTGCACAGATGGTGGGCGCGGGTACACTGGTCAAATTGCTCTTTGGCTGGGACTTTGAAACGGCAGTAGTCATAGTAGGTATTCTGATGATTGTGTACGTAGTGTTTGGCGGTATGCTCGCCACCACTTGGGTACAGATTATCAAAGCGCTGCTACTGATGGCTGGTACTATTGTTTTGAGTATTATCGTGCTGGCAAACTTCAACTTCAATATCGGCAATTTCTTCGACGAAATTACCCGTATTCGCACCGGCGCTCTTATCGCGGAAGTACCGGCAGGCTCTAACACCGTTGAACTTAGCGCAATTCCCTCGAAAAATGCTGATGGCAAATTCAACGATATAACCGTTGGTGGCGTTACTCAGGCACAGGAAACTGTTGGTGTTGCTGCTGTAACTTACAAGTTGGCGCTGGCTAACCCCCTTGCTGCGGCTGTTACCAAGGACACCAAAGTAAAGCAAGCTGACAAAGAGTTTACCATTGCTGCCGATGCTACAGCTGGTGACAAGGCTCTTGTTTTCACTGCTGCTCCTACAATTAACAAGGACATCACCGTAGGCTCTGAAACCGTTAAAGGTAGCAAGATTACCTATGTGACTGCTCTTGCCGCTCCGTTGAAGAATACTTATGTCAAAAATACCAACGCGGGTACTCCGGTGGACTTCAGCAAGCCCGGCTACAAGTACAAAGACGACCCGACTAACAACGTGTACGGCAAGCTCGACCTGATTTCTCTGGGTCTTGCGCTAATTTTCGGTACTGCTGGTCTGCCGCACATTCTAGTTCGGTTCTACACTGTGCCTACCGCCCGCGCTGCTCGTGTATCGGTAATCTGGGCGATGCTCATCATCGGGTTCTTCTATATGATGACCACCTTCTTGGGCTTCGGCGCAGCAATGCTCGTAACCGGTCCTAACATTACCCTTAACGGTGGCTCGAACATGAGCGCACCTTTGTTGGCGCAAGCTGTGGGTGGTACTATCTTCTTCGCTCTGATTTCGGCAGTGGCTTTCGCTACCATCCTCGCGGTGGTTGCAGGTTTGACCATCTCCGCTTCCAGCGCGATTGCTCACGACTTCTGGCAGAACATTGTTCGCAACGGTCAAGGTACTGAGAAGGAACAAGTTACCGTAGCGCGTATCACTGCTTTCGTAGTGGGTGCGATTTCCATCTTCCTCGCCATCTTTATGAAGACGGCTAACGTTGCTTACTTGGTAGGTTTGGCTTTCGCTGTTGCGGCTTCTGCCAACTTGCCGGTAGTAGTGTACAGCCTATTCTGGAAGCGTTTCAATACCGTTGGAGCTGTAACCGGTATTGTTGTTGGTTTGGCTTCCTCCCTAATCCTTATCCTCATTGGCCCTAACGGTTTTGCGGCTAAGGACTCTGTCACCAACTTCAAGGATGCGATTTTCCCGCTGGAAAATCCCGGCATTATCAGCATCCCGCTCGGCTTCTTGGCCGCATTCGTAGGTTCACTGTTCACCCGTGAAACTGCGGCTGAAGCGAAGTTCGCCGAGATGTACTTCCGCACCAGCACTGGTGTAGGCGCGGAGTAATCTAGAACATATCAGTTTCTACGACAGCAAGTCACATCTGGCGTCAGTCTGAAAAGTCTGGCGCCAGTTTTTATGTTATAATTCAAGAACATTCGTTTTCTGTTTTACTATAACAGTGCAAAAAAGATATGTCCCAAACTACCGGTACAGATTTACCTGAAGGTTACGCAGAACTTACTCGCCGAGCCTATCTCTATTTGGAAAAACATGAAGGGCGTGCCTCTGAGGCAGCGTTGATTCAGGGCGTATTTGGGGTAAAAGGCAATACCAAATCGCTGGAAATATGGAGCGGTATTCTGGGGAAAGTTTTAAATGACCCGGAACAGTTCCAACGATTGCCGGGAGGGGAATGGGTTTTGCGAAACCATATAGATGCTTCTCAATCGCTCGAACGCCTTGAATATGTGGTAATAGATACCGAAACTACCGGCTTACACCCTCAGAGTTGCCGTATGATTGAGGTTGCTGCCGTTAAATTACGGAATGGTCAGCAGGTTGAGACTTTCCAGAGCTTGATAAATCCACAAAGGCGTATTCCCGGCTTCATCACCACCCTGACCGGGATTAATAACCAAATGACTGCCTCCGCCCCAACCTTTGCCGGGGTTGCCAATAGTTTTATGGAATTTATCGGCAGTTCGATTATTGTTGGGCATAACGTGTTATTTGACCTACGCTTCCTGAATTACGAGTTGGCGTTACTTCATCGCCCGGCGCTGGTCAACGAGGCAATTGATACTATCAGCCTGACTTTGCGCCTATTCCCCGGAATGCGCCGCCCCAACCTTGACCGTTTGGCAGAAATGATGGGAGTCAACATCAAGAATCGCCACCGCGCTTTGGGGGATGCAAGTACCACCGCCGAAGCTTTTATGAAGCTGCTGGAGATTGCCGCCCTGAATGGCTTTGAAACGCTGGATGATTTACGTACCGGGCGAGTCAAGCAAGCGCAAATTCCTGTGCCGGAAGCTACTCCGAAACAAGAGGCGCCTTCGTTGTTTGAGTCGGATATGCTAGAAGAAAGACCGGAGCGAATTAAGGTAACGCGCCCACGCTGGGGACAGTCCTATGAGGATGCCAGCAGCTTAACTAATCGCGCCACTGCTCGCGCTCGCGATGTGCTATCGCGTGAATTAATTAGGGATTTGCCAGATAAGCCCGGCGTTTACCTCATGAAAGACCTAGATGACAGGGTGATATACGTTGGTAAAGCCAAGAACCTATATGATAGAGTTAGCAGCTACTACAGCGAACCGTTGGGTTATACCCGTAAAATGGATGGTTTGGTAGAAGCCATTAAGCGTATAGACCATATTGTGACGGGCAGTGAACTGGAAGCCTTGTTGCTTGAATCGCGCCTGATAAAGAAATACAAACCCCGTTACAACAGCCAATTGCGCAATTATGAATCTTACCCATTTATCAAAATTGACCTATCGCAGCGATTCCCCCGTGTGCAATCTTGCCGCGAGATTCTTGATGATGGAGCGCGTTATTTTGGTCCTTTCCAAAGCCGCCGCGCTGTAGAAACTACTATTCGGGTTATTGAGCAAATGTTTGCGGTGCGCGATTGTACCCGCAACTTTGAGATTGAGTATTTGGCAAAACGTCGTCAGCCCCGCCCCGCTTGCATGCGCCTTTATACCAACCGTTGCCCCGGTCCCTGTGTTGGTAATCATTCAGACCGCGAGCATGAAGAATATCTCAAAATTATTGATGAGGTAGTTAATTTTCTGAGCGGTGAAAAAGAAGCGGTGCTAGATGTTATCTGGAAAAGAATCAATCGGGCTGTAACCGAGCGCGATTTTGAAAAAGCTGCTGCTATGCGTGACGCGCTGGCGCAAACCCAACAGGTAATTGCTAGTCAGAAATATTTGGCAAGGGCAGTGGAAGGCAACCACGCTTTGCTGTGCCTACCCTCCTCCACCGAAAATTGCTTAGAGGTTTTATGTATTTTTTCCGGCAGGCTCGGTAAACAGTTACAGTTACACCATACCAGCGCCCAACAAGAAACCGCCGAAAAACTGCAACAGACTTGGCTTGAATTGGAAGAATGGGAAGCCCGTTTGGCAGCCTCGCAACCCGGTTGGGGCAAAAAGGGTGGGCGCGTGATTGGTCAAGAAGCGGTTGATGAGATTAACATCATTTCACGTTGGATTTACCAACACAGCGATGACTCTGGCATTATTTCCATCCCCCGCGATGCCACCCATAGTTCGACTTTTTGGCAGGAAATATCAAATCGGATATATAAGCAGGGCTTCAACTTACATTAGCGACAACCGGATTTGCTAACGGATACAGTTACCTTTTCTATTTTCCTTGTGTTTGAAATACGGATGCTTATTGAGCGCACCCCTAAAAATCATAAGGTTTATGTCCCGTTGCGCTTTATCTTGGAGAAATAATAGTTCAGTTCCCCCCGATTTATAAGGTCGGCAGAACTGGCTTTGATGGTACAGGTATATCTGGCGGCGATTTGCCCACGCAAGACGCTATCTTCTAGGCTATATCCTTCCAGACAATAGCTGCTCAGGAAACCCACCGTCAATGCGTCTCCTGCCCCGTTGGTATCAACCACTGCTTCAGCCATCTCTACCGGAGGAAAGAAACGAATTCCATCGCGACTCCCCAACGCACATCCTTTTTTACCCATACCTACCACAATAATTTGGTTCAGATTCCGGCGCAGCAATTCTTGTATCAAAGGGGTAGGGTCATTAAAATTAACCCCAGAGAAAAAGAGGAAATCGGCGGCATCAATGAAGTCACGGCGGTAGGGGTCATCTAGTGCAACTATATCTTGAATATCGCAAGATATTTTCAGTCCGGCTTCTCGCGCAAGCGGCAATAGGTAACGCGCCCAGTTTTCAATATTGAAATGTGCTAGGCGGGCGCGTTGGAATAACGCTTGAATCAACGAATTTTCGGCTTTGAGGTTCATTGCCCCTTTAGCGTCATAAAAATTTTTGCGTATGCCATCGCGATTCATGAAGTTAATGCTACGGCGTGTACCTTGCGGGTCAATAAACAGAAGCGATTCGATACCATCCGAAGCCAATTCCGAAGCGACAAATTTCCCGTTAAAATCCTCGCCTATGTATCCTGCAAAAGCGGTTTGATAACCCAAACGGGCAAATCCTCGGCTGGAATAGCCACCCGCTTGCCCCACATAATCAAGGTTTTGGGAGAAATTCGCCTCTACGCTAAAATCAATATCCTGACCATACAGGTAGATATTGGTATCCACTCCAATTGCGCTGACAATTACTACATCTAGCGGGTTTGAACTCATCTGCATGCGCTTGTGACCTCAGTTCGCTTCGCCATTCGGTTTTTCAGGCTTCTTTCCCCCCTCGATTATGGTTATGCCTCTTTCTTGGGCGCGGGAACGGGCGCTACGTTCTTTTTTTTTTGAATCGTTGTCCTTAACCTTATCTTCGCTTACAGTGCGCCGAGGGGGACTCTCCGGGGCGGGCGCTACATGGGCTATGATGGGAAAGAAATTGAAGTTTTCCACTGGACTTATAAGTCTGAGGCGAGCAGCGCGTTTGTAAAACTCTTGCAAGCCATTCAGAAACGCTGCGTTATATTCGTATTTTTGCGAACTGTAATGCTTTGATAATGCTTCGGCAGGCAATCCGGTGCGTTTTTCCTCAATCTCAACTACCGTAGAAAGAAATTCGCGGGATTTTTGCAAGGAGGAGCGCAGAAATTGGGTTAATTGCCTAACTTGGTTATCAGCATCTGGTTCTTTTTCCACAAAAGCGCGGCGCACCACAAACAGGGCAGACGGGAGCGGTTGCCCTACCAACAACCACCATGCTTTGCTCATATCCTCTACAAAGTATCCCCGCTCGGCAGCAGGTCCGGCAGCACGCATTCCTACTTCGCGCCCTACCACGCACATATCAATTTCAGGCGAGGAAAAGAGGTTTAGCGCATCAAGGTCACTTGCCACCGGCTTAATCTCAGGCTCAAAGCCATAGTAAGGGCGGGCAAGTACCTTCAGCAAAATTTCTCCGGTATGGTTACGAACCGAAACTGCCACGCGCGGTTTCTCGAAGCTATCCATCCGTTTTTTGCTGAGCAGGAACAAGTTATTGCTGTTCATATCTGAGCCATAGACTAGCGCGGATAAAATTCTAAGCTCGTTTTGATAAAGGGCGTAGAGGGCAGGGTCAACGGGCGCAACATCTACATCCCCATTGAGCAGGCGCATCATACAATCTTCGGCGGTACCGGACACCATTTCTACCAAATCGGTGGGTGGAATTGCCCAGCCAGCTTCGATTGGGAAAAAGAAAGGCGCGAAATCCAAATCATTGGTTGTTGCTAATTTAATAGTCATTTTTAAGCTTATTTCCAGCGCGTAAGTATCGTTTCACGGTCAAATAATTTCCCTGCAATCCAGAAAGTGATAGCAGCGGCTGCCACCCAAACCAGCAATCCCACTACAAATATAAGCCAATTTACCGTTATAAAGCCTAGCGTTACCCCAAAAACAAATATTATCAGGGGGATAACCAACAAACTCCCTGCTTGTGAAGCGGCGCGTGCATCCTTCGCTCGTGATGATATTGCTACCCCTACTAGGGTTGCCCATGTTGCCAATGCCGGACTCCAAAAACCGATAATAGCGAACCATAACAATAAATCAAGCTTGGCAAAAACATTGGGCTTTAAAACTAGACTCAAAACCACCACCAGTAGTATAAAACTACCCCAAGTGACTACTACACCCGGCACAATCGCCGAAAGGCTTTTGCCCCACAGTATCTCATTGGTGGTTACAGGGGTAGCCAGCAAAGGTTCAAGACTACGTTTCTCTTTCTCGTTCACCACGCTATTTGCCGCAATAGTCATCGGCAAGACTGCGGGCAAGGGCAGAAAAAAGGTGAAACAGATAGTTACCAGACCCGCCAACAGCCTTACATTATCATCTCCGCTTAACAGACCGAGACTGCTAACAGTTTCAGGTGCGCGATTTTTCTCGGCAAAATCCAACACAACAGCATTAAAGAATACTACCAACCCCATCGGTAATAAAACCAGAATAAGCGGTAGAATAGCCAGAGTTTGTAGCAGAGTGCGGTTTTTTCGCATCTCTTTCCATTCGCGGCGAAAAATCACCAGTGTTCGGTGCATAATTACTCATTTATCGGAACATTTGCCACAATTGTTGTTCCTGCACCCGGTTTGCTGGTAATAGTCATTGTGCCACCCAATAAGCGCATTCGCTCTTCCATACTAACCAGCCCGATGTGTTCCATATTGACAACTCCATTATCGCTACTGTCCGAAGCAGCGTCAAGGTGGTGGCGATTTTGCCAGTTGTGTACTTCAAAGCCCTTGCCCCAATCCTGCACTGTTAGAGTAACGCTGCCGGAATTACGCGCAAGGCGCACCAACACTTGATTTGCCTCGGAGTGTTTGCACACATTCGTTAGAGCTTCCTGACCAATGCGGAAGAAATTTTCTGCTATCTGCGGGCTTATGGTACTCTTACCGGGTTCTCCAAATTTGCCGATTACATCGAAGTTGCCAATCCAATCATATTTGCGGCACATTGCATTAAAATATTCGCGCAAGGCGGGAATTAGTCCAAAGCGATCCAGCGTATCGGGGCGCAACCCGGCAATGATGCGCCGCACTTCAGTTCGAGCCGAACCTAAGGTTTCTCTAGCGCGTTTGTAGGCAGGAGATGTGCTGGTATCTTCCACCTCTACCTCAATCATTTCTACCATCTGGTGACCAAAGGTAAGTGTTTGCGCCAGCCCATCATGCAAATCTCTGGAAATTTTCTTGCGCTCTTCTTCTTGCGCTGTTAGTAATTTTGAAAGGAACAAGTTCAGGCGATGCTGTTTTTCTTCCAATTCTTCTTTAAGCTTTGCCAATATCTCGTTCTTTTTGCGCTCCTCCTCATACAGGCGGCGCAAATCACGCGCATAGGAAAGGTTGAGAGATTGCACATGCTCAAGGCGTTGTTTCAGTAATACAGGGTCTTGCCATGTTATATAGGGCAGCGTAACCTTAAAGAAATTCCCTTCCGCCTCGGAACTGGAAACGGCTATTTCCCCCTTAAAACTGGCAACGGTATGTTGTACCAACGCCAAACCCATCCCCAACCCGCTGTAGTTTCGAGAACCGATTTGCTGAAAAGGAGCATAAATTTGCGCCATTTTTTCGGGAGGGATGAAGACACCACTATTAGCGATTTCTAGCACAAGATTATCGGTTTCCTCACCATTTGTGAGATGAAGATTTATTTTTATCCAGCCATTCACTTCATTAAATTTTATAGCATTGCTCAATAAATGTCCGACAATTACTCTGAAGCGGGCAGGTTCAATATTGGATGGGGTTATTTGCTCAGGCACATTAAGATAAACCGATAAGCCTTTTTCGTTAATAGAGCTTTGCTGTTTTTCAAGTTCTTTCTTAACCACCATCGAAAGGTTATTGGTCAACTCTGGGTCGGACAAGTGTAAAAGCGGTTCGCTCCGGGTGAGGTAGGTAAAATTGGTAATATCTTCTACCAGCAAACTAAGGTGTTGCACCTGTTGGTTGGCGAGATTGAAATACTCGGCTTCCTGTGGCTGTAACTTATCTGCCAGCATTTCCGATAATACTTGCAAGTAACCGCTGATAATTGTAATGGGTGTGTGCAGTTCGTGGCTGACAATCTCCACGAAGGTGCTTTTCATCTCATCTAACTGTCGAAGGCGGTCATTAGCTCGCTCAAGTTCGTTTCGTTTGAGGCGCTCCTCCTCATAAACGACCTTAAGTTCACGCGCATATATAATCAATTGGTGTTCAAGCGGATTATATTTAGTGTTCATCCACTATTGCCTTATCTTTTCCAACGAGTTATCGGTTTCTCAAACACAGCAATTGTTTCTAGTCCCATGAATATAAACGGTGATACGCTGTATTCTTTTCACCAAGCCTTGTAGGGATGCTGTGCCAACGCAATGTTTTTGTACGCTGCGATTTCGGACACATCTTGCCCAATCCAATCTGGTAGTTGGAAAGTATAATTTTCGTGAGGCAATTCTACCTCCACTACCATCAGTCCGGCATTTTCTCCCTCAAAGACATCCAACTCCCATTTTAAGCTCGGTTCACCCACTACCGAGAAAATATAGCGCCGTTTGGCTATTGCCGCGCCTTGGCACAATTTCAGAAGTTGCTCTGCCTCGTCAAAGGGTATCGCGTACTCAAATTCTTCGCGGCTGACCATTCCTTTGCCCTTAATAGTTAGGAAAGCGTTTTTTAGACCACTCTCAGCCGTATCAAGCCTGACTCGTACACTGGGCGTACCGAATGACAGGTAGCCTTGTATAAGATGATGTCCAGACGGCAATGACGGCAATAGCTCTTCTTTTACCAAGAATTTGCGTTCAATTTCTAGCATAGCGTAATTATTCCCTTAATTTATTTTAAGGCTAATTTAAAAGCATTATAGCACAGCCTTTATCCCAAATATCGCACAGTTTCAGGCAAGGGGCTTGAGCAAAGTGTCTCTAATCCAGATTCATTTTTAATGTTCTAGGTGAAAGTTCTGGATTTTATTCTATCCAATGCAAATATTTTAAGGTAGTTGGGCAAGTATTTGTTCAAGACCTTCTGGATTTGTTTCGAGTTCCGCAAAACCTATAAGCCGATTGAAATATTGCTGCCCAGCCTGACCTTTAAAAGCTCGTGCAGCGCTCAACGCTTCAGGCAAACGCCCTTGTAACCAGAGCGCAAACGCGCTGTATAAATCAAGCAATTGGTCTGAATCTTCAGTTTTGCCAAGCCCTTGCACCGCTTCCAAGATAACATCGGGGCGGTTCATCGTTATCCCTTGCCATAACAATATACGGTGGGCTTGTTCAAGGCTTGAATCAAGCTCGATGGTACGCTGCAAGGCGCTGAGAGCCGATTCTTTCGCCCCTTTCAAGCGGTAGCGCAACGCCATATAAAGCCCAGAGCGTGCTGCAACCTTCTTCAATTCAGGCATCTCTACGTTGGTTGACAGTACGCTCTCGTATAGCGAAGCGGCGCGGTCGTACTGTGCAGCTTGCTCCTGCACCAGACCCTGTAACCAGCGCAGGATTCCCCTAATTTCAGCTTCGCCGCTGCCCTTGCCACCTTGCCGCAAACCCAGATTTTCTTGCTTGAACCAACGCCCGCGCTCGGTTGTGGTCAGACTTTCCAGCACATCTAACGCTTTGAGTTTTTCCTCAAAGATGGAGCGGGGCGAGGTAAGGGTGTAATTATCAGCCAGCAGCGCACGCAAACAAGGAAGCAACTCGCGCCCTTCAGTATAGAATGAATAGGAAATGCTCATCCCCATCTCATAAAAACGTTGCGCCAGCGAGGGGTTATAAGCCAACGCCATTAGCGCACGCGAAATAGCGAAAAGCCAGCCCACCGCTTCATCCAGTAGCCAGCGATAGTATGCCATATCAAGTACCAATTCGCCCCATTCAGGGTCACGGGCGCGAGTGGAGAGGCTGCCGTTGTCGTCAGATTGATTTACCAGATGGTGTTCGCGAGCAGATAACCGCATTGCAATAGCATTTCGTGCCGGTTCAATCACACCCTCCTGAACCGGACGGCTGAACCGCTGCTTTTCCACCATCAACCATTTCTGCAACGGGGCTTTCAGGGAAGGGTGGAGCGGTTTCCAAAGGCTATCAGCATTCGCGCTATTGTCCCAAAGCCACGGATATTCGTTATCCAATTGTGTTAATGTCTCAGAGGTAATTGGGAATCCGGCAGTTTCTGCTCTTATAGCGAAATCTTCGACAAAATCAGGCTGAAGATGGCGCAGAAGCGCAAGCGCGTAGAGTGCGGATTTCTGAGGCTCGGTTAGTAGCCCACTTTCCTCGACAAAATAAAGGAAAATCCCTTCCAACGAATTGCCAGGAGTTCGCGCTGCTGCCGCTTCTAGATTTACCAATGGGATGCCTTTAGACTGAAGTTTTGCCAGCATGCCTAGCGTTAGCGGCAACCCCTGTGCCAGTTTATAAAGCCGCAACGCCTCGTCAGAGTCCGGTTTTACTAAAGCGCTTTGTTCAAGGTAAATATCGAACCCTTTTTGCGAAAGCTGGGAAAGGGTGATGCGTTCAACCTTAACATTAGACGGCAAGCTAGAAACCCACGCTGGCTCATCTTCTACCACCAGCGACCAGAAAAGCTCGCCATTGCTTATTATTTGCGATAACAAACGGGCTGAGTCGAAATCGCGATAATTATCCAGCAGAACATTTTGTCCTTTAGCAGCAAGCATTTTGCCAAGCGTACCAGCCAGCGTTTCGTCAGGGCGTAGATAAAGTTCCCATGCATCCTCGCTAAGGTTCGGCTTTAAGTTATGGCTCACAAAAGTGCGTAATTGATTCAGATTAGTGGCATTCAGTTGTAGCAAATGCTCAAGCCCGGTCTTGACGAATAGAGCCGTATCTGCCGATAGCCCCAACATATCATAGGAATTGTAAAGCTTGCGGATAAGATAATGCAAAGCTTCCGGTGGTATAGCCTGTACCGCCCGTAAGCGTGGCTCAAAGGGATTTGGAACATTCAAATCGGGCAAGGTTAGCTCAACCTGTGCCGCTTCCACCTTAAAATCAACCTCACGCGCCCACATGGCTATGTGTGCATATTTGGCGCGAGCTATCTCGTCTAGTAAATCCTCGATATTATGAATACTTGCGCCGAAATAACGATAATCGCCAAAGTAACCATCGGCGCGTGCTTTATTTAATAACGCGCTCTTGCCGCTGCCACTTTCGCCCAGAATCAACAATAGACGCGCCTGTCCCTGTGCTACAGCGATTCGGCGTATGACTTCTAGTTCCTTATCTCGTTCAATCAGATTTGACATTTTTTTGCTCTTTCTTACACTATAGAGTATGGATTCTAACCTAATATTGTAATCCATTCAACCTATAAGCCAGATTTGTGATAAAGTATAAACAAGGAAGGCGCAATCCTTATTTTCTTTCAAGAAGGAGCCAAGTATGCCTAAAGTTATAATTAATGATGAAGAGTTCGAGGGAGCAGAGGGAGACCTTTTGCTGGATGTAGCGCGGCGCAACGGGGCGCACATAGGTTTTATGTGCAACGGCAACGGGGCATGTTCCACCTGTGAATGCCGTGTTATTTCGGGCGCTGAGAATCTTTCCCCACTTAGCGAAGCAGAAAAAGCGTGGTTAACCAAAGGTCGGTTGGATATGGGAATGCGACTGGGTTGTCAGGTTGGGTTTGACAACAATAATCCGGATGCCACAGTAGTAGTTTTAACGCGCGTTGAAGAATTGCGCCGCCTATTCTTCAAATTCTTACGTGGTACACCCGAAGGAAAGATTGTACCAGAAGGCAATTTAATCAGCTTTTCTGTCCGAGTTACCTTAGACCATGTTGTGATGGGACCAACCGGATTGATTAATTCGGTCAATCGACTTGGAATCTTCAAAACCCTGATACCGTGGGGAAACGAGTTCAACATCTGGCTCAACGATGGTTTGAAGGTGTACCGACGGATGACAGGACGAACTACAAGTAAGTTTGAAGCGAGTGATGTGATAGAGGTCGAAGAAGCCGAAGAAATCAAAAAAAATTAGTTTATAATTAGTTTATATAGCACTGACTGCCTCTCTCAAGAGGCAGTTTTTTTTGCGAAGAATAAGGCGATTTGTTAGGGCAATCTGGGGGATGGAATCCCGAATTATGTGTAAGGAAGAGGAGTTGGCAGAAGGGAAGAAAAGATAAATAATACAGGCATAATTACCGTCCCATTTGTTAATTACTTTCAGTAAAGCAAAGGAGAATTGTTATGCCTGTTAGTAAAAAGAAGTCTAATACAAGTGAGGTCACTACCTCAAATCCACAAAGCCTTACACCCTTACCGAGTCAGCAGGAGTTTCAGCAGGTTCTGCAACAAGAAACATGTAAGGTGCTACGAGTTTTCTTGCAAGATGTGTACTGTTCGCCGGGTGCAGCACCCTTTCAATTCGTTTTACTGCTTGACCACCCCCGTTGGTAAAACTCATTTTTGACCAGTCTGACCGTAGGTTTGGGCAGGTATCAAAAACTACCGCACCTTTGAATCCTTTCCTTCTATCCTTTTAGTGTGAGCAGTTCACAGTTTCCAGCATTAACTCACTTTTTCTCTCCACCTTCCTTCTTTTTCCCACCCGCTGAACCTGTTCACTTCTTCCACTTTTCACTTTCTCAATGAAAGGAGTTTTACTATGACTGCTCCGCTTCAGGCTCAACTCGTGGCAGACCGTGCCAAACTTCGCCAACTCCTGCAACTCCACCCCGATTGGACTTGCTCCCAATTTATGCGGGAGCTTAACCGTTCTCGGAACTGGGTCAAAGATTGGACTAAACGTTTCAGGTTTGCCGACCCCCTGG
>NZ_JBAXHI010000058.1:0-16283 GCF_037138995.1 Candidatus Chlorohelix sp.
GTTTGGGCAAGTTGTGGCAACACTTCTTGCCCTTTGGTTTATCTAAACGTCAACTAAATATAGAGCGCATTTATTCCAGATACTTCCTTGACAAGCCCTAGAGGGGATATGTGCCTCTATTTATTCCAGAAAGCCAAGTCACCAATCCCTGTATTATAAAATATTGCCCGCTGTTTGTACTAGCCACCTGCAATATAGAATCAATACAGGCTGAAAGACTCAAAAATCAAATTCATTCCTTCCCCATCCACCTCGAAATTAAGCAGATTTTGCCCATATAATAGATCCATCGGCAAATCAATTGATGTTGCAGTGAGTGGAATGGTTTGAGAAAATATCTGTTTGTTGTTTAGTATAACACTCATTATATGAGGCTTATCTAGGCTACTTACCTGCACATTGAGAGTAGCCTTAAAAGATTGCCGATAAGGGCTGGTGAGGGTCAATACAGCTTGTTTTCCGATGGCACGACTAGCTTTATTATCTAGGAGGATTCTACCACCCCAACCGTCACCCAACTTTGGAAATATTTTTGAAGCGTTTGGAGTAGCGTTGTCCAGCGGTTCAACCCGATACGCCACCAACTCGCTATCCTGATAATACGGCTTACCACTCCCGAATATTTCCTGCATACGTTCGCTGGCAGTTTTCCAGTTTTCCGGCGAATAGTAGTTGGGATGTAATACCACATAACGTATCCCGTTTGCCGAAAGCACGCTTGCCACATTTTCTATACGAGACCAATTGAAAATATCCAAGAGGGGCATATCTTCCAAATCTATTATTTCTCGATTAACCCCAATATTTTCAAAAAAACGATAATTGGTGGGTTTTCGAGAAATATAACCTGTTGTTATTGGGTGTTGGCTGAGAGTTTGAAAATACATAGCCCTAGCGCTAACTGCTTGGGGCAGTTCCACAATAGCAAAATCGTTCCATTTTCCTTCATCTCTGATTTGCTGGTAAAAAGGGGAAATATCTGTATTCACCAGTACACGAGGAATGGGTAAAAATTCAAAGAAGACCAACAGCCCGGCAATTGTCGGTAACACCACGAGTTTCCAGTTTTGTAAGCCTTTTTGCTTATAACGAGTATTCAGCCAAGCAAGTGCATAAGCTGCACATATACTTAGCGACAACATTACCATCAGGGTAAAACGGAGAGGCACACGCAATATATTGCCCAGAGGTATAGTATATAACAGCCGACCAAGTAAAGGCAACCCTTTTTCAGCTTCCCCATTAGCAGCACTCCAGTTTGGGTCGAAAGTAAAATGTGATACCGGTCCCAGCGCTAGCAGAAAGAAAACGAAGGCGATAAAGAACCAGAAACGCGCTTCTTTCCATTTAACAACCAAACCGAATCCGGTTAACCCCAAAACAGTATATCCCAAAAATTGTCCGCGAATATCATCTCCTGCCTGACTTCCGAACAAACCCCATATGGCTGAGGTTCCCGGTCTGAAAAAACCTGCCAAATCAGCAGAATTATATATCACGTTAAAAATTGATTGGCTTGCCTGTGTGCTGCCACCGGCTGCATCGCGCAAGGTAAAAAATAGTAGAGGGGAGACGGGTATTAGCCATAATATTATTACGCTGAAATAGCGACCCGCTAAAATGTGCCATTTTATTTTCCACTCCTTTAAGCTTATAAAACCTTCCCAAAGCAGGTACAGCCCACTGAAAAGCAAGGCATAAAGAGTGTAATACCATGTGGTCAAGGATAGAGCTATCAGGAAAAAGGCACTTAAAATCCGGTTTAGCCATGGTCGCGAGTCACCGCGCATAGTTTTTATGAAAAACAGTGTGAAAAGAGGCAACCATTCAATAGAGGTCAATTCTAGTTGACCGAGATTGAGCAACTCAGCTTGGAGCGGACAAAAACCATAAATAATACCCGCCACAAGTGCGCCGCCAAAATACCCGGTCATATAGAACGTCAGTAGATAGGTGCCATAAGCTGCCACCGTTACTTGTAGAAATTGCACCATTACAAAGGAAGCCGACAACCCAAACAGAGCTTTAAGCGGTATCGCAAGAAAAGCAGTCAAGGGGTTCAGAGCGTGGAAAAAGAGATTAGCCCCATCTGGGTAGAAAAGCGATGGTGTGTAATAGGGGTGCGAATGCCGTTCAAATAGCGAAAAAGTAGTCCACCACTGGTTCCAGAGATGCTGCCACACATCACCACTTCCATTACTGATAATATTTTGACCCAGATGCAACACAGTAGGCCATGTAAAAATAAGCGACCCTAGCAAAAATAATACTAAAGGGAACAGGTGAAAAACCGTAAGCCGTTGCAAGCGGGGTAGCATATGGACTGATAGGGCAACGTTTTGAGAAGACTCTGTTGGAGTGTCTATTTTAGCACCTCGTCAAATATTGATTTGAAAACCGATCCACAAAAGCGAGGATTTGAAATTTGCAGCACCAATGTGGTCAACGCAGAAATAAAGCCAAACACTAAACAAAATTTCTGATTACAACATGCCGCCCAACTTTTGAGGTAATAATAGATTAGAAATTTGAAAAAGTAAAATCGGGATAAATACGGGGTTGGTGCCTAAACCGATTGTGAAGGAGAACACAGTAGCTAATACAGAATAGCAAAGTCTATCTCAGCAAGATAGTATTATTAAATACACTACCTTTAGCAACGATGCAAAAACACAGGTGTAGTGGAAACTACTGAAGCATTCTTGAGCTTACTTTATCATGCACCCAAGGTAAATGGCTCAAACTGTCTCGACTGGTTGAAACAGGCTGGCTTAAGTTAGCTCGGTTTGGTGTTGTCCAAAAACTGGTTGGGTCGGTCCGTATATCCTATTTGGGTTTTGTAAAGGTCCAGATACAAAATCCCCATACGGGCTTTCTGGACACTGGAACAGGAGCGCAGCTTTATGAGTATTCAGCTACGTCCCGCTGCACCAGTAATCAACCGTCCCGCCTTAAACAAGGCCGCCGAACTCCATGTGAGAGGCTATAACTGGTATCAGTTATTCGCCTTCCCACGTACCGAAGACCAAATTTTCGGTGGACACCTGATTGTCTCAGGTATGATCGGGGTAATGGTAGCCTTTAATATCGGGAGTGGTATTACAGCGCCGGGAAACTACTTTTTTCTCTCAATCGAGCCGCAACTTTATAACCTCGGCATCGATACTAAAGAGAAGGTGCTGACCTATGCACTGATTCACATAATCAGTGGTCTGGGTCTCATTTTGTTTGGTTGGTGGCATTACCGCAACCGCATCTTGCAAGCTGCGGCTCTAACCTATGCTAAAGCATGGGGCGGTCACCTAATTTACATTGCATGGTGGTGCTTTGCTTGGAACCTGTGGTCGCTGCTGGTTATGCAGCGCGGTCCTGTTCTCTTTGGAATAGGCTTGACCGATGCCGCCCAGAGGCAAGCTAAAATCATTCCGCTCATGAATTTTGACGGTTTCCTATTGTTGCTGGCAACTGCTTTACTTGTAGCTGGTGTAGTTACTTATAGAAAACCGCCAACATTTAACCGACACTTGGAAGACCCGAAAGCACAATTGCACGTCAATCTCATTATATTCGGATGGACGGGTATGCTTTATAGCGCGTTCGCTTGGTTCACCTTCCCCAGAGGAGCGGATGCTTCTCTTGGTCAGTGGAGCGATGTGTCCCTGAACCTATTCGTTTGGAACCATGTAAACTCTTGTGCACTTTATATCATCGGTGGTGTTTTCCACGGCGCTCAATACCTGTGGGATGTACGTGACGATGATACAAAGAATCCTTGGGTTATATCCAAATGGGTCAGGTGGTTCGACAAAGAAGATAGGCAGGTAGATATATCAGTCATATGCTTCTTCTTCGCCTTCTTCACCGGTTTCTCGGCTTGGGGCGTAATGGGCATAAACTCGCTAGTGGACTTCAAGATATTCCCACCGGAATGGTATATTGATTGGCTACGCCCTTACATACTTGAAACCGTCTGGCCCGGTATATTGCATGTCTGGCCCGGCTATCAAACCAGTGTAAGTGATTGGGTATTTGCACACGCCTTAACATCCGGTTTCTTCTTCGTGATGATACCGCTCTCACGTGCGGTCTTCTTCACCAGACGTAGTCCGCTATTTGATGCAAAAGGCATAACCAAACGTAGCTTCGATTATCCTTGTCTTGGTCCCGCTTATGGTGGAACCTGCGGTTTCTCCATCCAGGATCAAATCTGGTTGGCGATGTTGTGGGCTATCAAACCATTGAGCGTCATTGTTTGGTACATGATGGGTGCGTATTTTGGTAGCTTCCAGTACGCTATCAACCCGAAAGACCCCGCCGGACCAACGAGTTTCCCCGGCAGGCCAGGTACTTTGTTCTATATCTTCCAAACTACTAGTAAGATATGGAATGATGGTCATCTAACTATGACCTTATACTATGGTCATTTGATTTGGTTATTAAGCTTTATGTTCTGGTTTATGTATCGTGGTTCGCGTCTGGAAGGTGCGTACATACTATCGCGCTTCCTAAAACGGCACTTTAACATCAATGTTGTGCCTGAGCAATTCGTCACTACTTTGGTGGGTAGCCGTTTCATCGGTACATGCTTTTACTATGGCGGTACTTTTACCTGCATCTTTACCTACCTAGCAGTAGGTTATGCCTGGAGGCCAAATGTCGGGGTGCCAGTTTTAGCACCGCTTCTAGCCCCGTAAGAAAACCCGATGGACTAACTTTCGCTGTTTACCACTTCAACTCAACAACACCCCGCCTACACAGGGCGGGGGTTTTTGTTTCATAGGGCTTTCGCTTGGAACAGAAAAAATGAACCTATACCCCCTTGCCTGAACATCGAAAACCCTATCTCATAATTTTGGACAGATATTTTCCGGCTTGAAAACCGGATTGGCGCTCCCAAAACGGTTCATTGCCTCTATCAAACTGCGATTTTGCTGTGAATAGCTAATCGCCGCTGCACAACCTTCGACCATTGCCGTAGCAGTTGATGGAAATTTGCCAGAACTTACCACACTACTAAAAGCTTTAGCCCAACCTGCATAATTCCCATCCTTCAAGTTTGCTTCCTCCATTACCGCTTTTGCCCTTTCAAGGTCTCCTTTCAAGCCGTATGCAATGCCCAAACGAAACCGTGCAAAAGCAGTGAGTACCTCGCGTTCTTGACGGGCATCTTCAGAAGTCCCCTGAGACTCAACGAACCAGAGTTTGAGAGTGGAATCGGTTAGCGAGCCATTATATAAATCAATCGCTTGGTTTAAATCACCTTTATCCAGAGCCGCATTACCATCCAATACACGATGATAAAGGAAGAAAGAGGTAGCAAAGCGCGTTTCAGCTAACTTCAAACTTTTACTAGTTGCATCCCAGCGCCAATATTCGGAACGAGTGCGCTGCAAACCGGCACTTGACGAATTAATAGCTCCTCCGGTAAGTACAATAGCAGGTAGCGCTCCACCGATAGAGGTTTGTTCAAAACTTAGTTGTGCAGTAGGCATTGAAGGTAGGTCAGCCGTCAGGTCAGTAAACTTACCATTATTCCAGCTTACCGCATGTAACCGCAAAACACAGGTGTTTGAACCACAAGTAAGCTCCGAAAAAACTATATCAGGTAATTTATCGCCAGTGAGATCAATAACCTTCTCTAGTTGTGGGTGTAAAAAATCTTCTTCGGCATCAGGCTTGAGGGTTCGAGAGCGCAAAAAACTAGCATTCCACTGGTTTTTATTGCCCTTTAGCAACAGCAGAAACCCCGCATCTCGTTGAATAGTTGGCACTTCGCTCCAGCTTTCAGCAACAGTCGCCACCAGTTCTAGTTGCCCATCTCCATCCAAATCTGCGGCTTCAACAGAGGTATTTAAACCTATTGCATTCCAGTTTAGCAATAAATCACGAAGGCGATTCTTAGCAATTACCGGGTCTTTGGAAGGTAAGGCATCGGGTTGCTTGTTCAGCCAAACGGCGATACTGCTGGCAAGTTGGTCGGGTTTAGCAATAGTAAACGGTGGTGGGACAGGCAAAGGTTTGATTTCAGGAGTAGAGGTGGGGCGGTAGGTTGGCGTAGGAAATGGAGTCGGAGAGGAGATAGGTATCAAGGTGGGCATAGCAAATACCAGAGTTGGTAAAGGGGCGAGCGGTTGCGGAGTAACTGTAGGTGTAGCAGTAGGATGAGTAACCACTACTACTTGAACAATAGGCGTTTTCTCTTCACCGCATGCCGACAAACAGAGCAAAAGAATTAAGATTAGAATCAAAAGAATTAAGAATTGCGAATTAATCCTTTGCATGCATTTCTCCTACGCTTTTAACGTTGATTGTTCGATAAGTTAAGGTTATTATATAAAACATAATTGGAACTGCGGCAAATCAGGCGTGTTGTTCAATGCCAAAAAATGTTGTGCCAATAAAAAATCCGCCGCAAGCAATGGATATTCAGCCACTTATATTGAGGCTAATACCCGAAGTTACACTGCAAGCGACGGGGAATGTACCGAGAGAGATGTAATGTGTGGACTAAAATTATGTGCAACAATACTTACGTAAACATAAGGTATTGTTAGGAGGAACTGTATGCCTGAAAAAATTGATAGGAATATTTCACTTGAGCTAGTACGTGTAACAGAAGCAGCCGCAATGGCAGCCGCACGTTTAATGGGACGTGGCGATAAGAACAAAGCCGATGGCGCAGCAGTAAGAGCAATGCGTATAGCCTTGGGCAGTATTAGTATGGACGGTACAGTTGTAATCGGCGAAGGCGAAAAAGATGAAGCTCCTATGCTTTTTATCGGTGAGAAAATCGGTAATGGTGAACCGCCCAAAGTAGATATTGCGGTTGACCCGATTGACGGTACTCGCTTACTTTCTCTAGGTTTACCCAATGCAATATCGGTAGTAGCTTTAGCCGAAGCAGGCAGCCTTTATACCAGCCCCGGAATATTTTATATGAATAAAATTGCCGTGGGTCCCAGCGCTAAGGGCGCAATTGATCTGGATAAACCGGTCGAATGGAATTTGAAAAGTATTGCTGAAGCCAAACACCTTCCTTTGGAAGAGTTGACCGTGGTTGTGCTGGATCGCCCCCGTCACGAACAACTAATGCGGGAAATTCGCGAAGCCGGCGCACGTATTAAATTAATCACCGACGGTGATATTGCTGGTGCGCTTATGACCGTACTTGAAGATACGGGCGTGGACGTACTGATGGGTATCGGCGGTTCGCCAGAAGCGGTAGTTACGGCTTGCGCTTTAAAATGTATCGGTGGCGAAATGCAGTGCCGCCCTTACCCACGCCACGAGGAAGACCGACGCAAAGCATTGGCAATGGGCGCAGACTTAAATAAGCTCTACACCATTGATGATTTGGTAGCTTCGGAGCAAGTTTTTGTATCCATTACTGGCATAACTAACGGTGAGTTAGTGGATGGCGTTAAATATTCAGAGCGGCATATAGAAACCCACTCGCTAGTTATGCGTAGCAAATCCGGCACGGTGCGAGACATTCGAGCGCGTCATAGCCTTGATAAGCTTATGGCATATAGCGAAGTAGAATATCTTGCCCCCGACCAGCTCTAAAACACATTATGGCTTGAGCATTCTTTATTGAATGTTCAAGCCAATCCTCTGAATTAAATTGAAACAGAAAATAGCCTCGTTCTGGAATGAAATAAATCCCGACATTGCCGCGCTAGGCTTGGTGCTATTGGGTTTGACGCGGCGTGTAAGCGGATTAGGGGAGCGACCGCTATGGTTTGACGAGGCGATTAGCGCAGTTTACGCCCGTCAGGATATTCCAACCCTCTTTGCCCTTAACAACGGCGATAACCATCCCTTTGGCTATTATTTAACTCTTAAATTCTGGATAGATTTATTCGGCTATAATGATACGACCCTCCGTTTGCTCTCGGTAGTACCGGGGGTAGGAGCAATCTGGTTGGTATGGCTTATCGGTCGCCACCTATTCCCAGAACAACCCATTATCGCTCTAGTAGCAACCTCCATCACTGCACTCAACCCCTTCCAGATATATTTTTCACAGGAAGCCCGTAACTACTCTTTTATGCAATTTTGGGTCTTACTGGCAATCTGGTTCTGGTTGCGAGGCTTGGAAAATTCGCGCTGGTTGGATTGGGTAGGTTTGGGCGTTATCAGTGCGTTGGCTATTATTTATAATTTCACCGGAGCTTTTTACCTAGCGGCTCTTTACCTTTACCCGTTGTTTCGTGCCAAATTCTATTGGGAAAAAGGAATCCTCTTGCGAATGTGGGGGGCAGGGGCAGGTGGAGGGGTAGTAGCGGGAGTTGCCTTGCTTCCCAAACTTACCAGCCGTTTGGACGCAATTAAAAATAATTTCTGGATACCAGAACCTGAACCGCTAATCGTACTTCGTACCTTTTTTACATTTATCTTCGGGGCTGCGCCCGCTGATTTATTTTTATTGGCTTTCGCGCTGGCTTTCGTATTGTTGGCAATAACGCTTGGTATGGCGATTCCGGCATGGTGGCGCGAAAGGCGCGATTCCGGGCTGGCACGCGCCCTGTGGTTGCTATTTGCGCCGATTGGGCTGGTAATTCTTGTTTCGCTGGTATTCCAATCGCTCTATCTGGATAAAGCGCTCATCGCATGCTCGCCGTTTTATTACCTGTTGCTAGGCTGGGTAATTTTCAAGCCGGGTACTCAAAAGTGGGGTGGCGCAATTTTAGTGGGTATTCCGTTGGTCATTGCGCTGTTATGGAGTTCCCTCTATATACCTGATATTTACAACGGCAAACTGCAACCGTTATACATCGCCCGTTATAATGCTAACCAGATTAACACTTACCTTGCACAGCAACCCGCCGAGGCGGTTTTAACTGCCACCGATATTGCGTGGCTGCCGCTGGTCTATTACGGGGCGCAGGCGCTACCGCCCAAATATTCCCTCTCGGATTACCCTACCCCCAACATTTTTCCGTTGCTTGTTGAAAAATTACATTCTGAAACCATTTCCAGCGCAAATGTGGGTAAACGCTTCAAGCGTTTTTGGGTACTATTTGAACTATATCAAGGCGATAACCCGATAACCAAGCCGCGCCCGTTGCCGATTGGGGAAGAGATACCGTGGGCGCACAGCAAAGACTGGCAGGTAAGCCTAATGGCAGATTTCGATAGCAAATACACGCGGGTGCAAGCGGTTGAGTTAGACCGAGTTTTGCTGGTATTATATCAACAGTAAATTCCGATTCTATGCGAAGAAGTGGGGAATTAAATCTCTATACCCCACAAAAAATCAGCGAACCATGAGTAGATAAGTTAGAAAAAAAGAGTTAAGCATGCTGAATAATGAGCCAAACGCAGAAGAGTCTTCGAAACCGTATCCGCAAACAAATGCCAATGCAAAGCAAAAGATTTGGCAGTATAACGATTATAACGACAAGAGCTACAGTTGCCTGTTAAATCTGGTGGTGCTACTGCTGGTGGGTTTATTCTTTGCGTTTTTACTTTTTGTAGTTTTTGGAGGATTCTGTTCCCTTCTGAAAATTCACGGCATGGATGTTTATACACTTGTCCCTTTGATAGTGGCAATTACAGTATTTGGGTTGGCACTTTGGTTCATTATTACCAGACCTCAGAATGAGTCACGCTGGCTTAGGATGTTTCGCCATGGGCTATACATCGGGTTAGGTATTTTCATAGTTGCTCTGTATATGTTATGGACAGTGGATTATGGAAGTATTGGCAGAGTTTTTTCACCTGTCACTAGGGGTTTAAGTTAAAAGAGGTACACTTAAACAGTGTCTAAAAGCTTAGGGTATGGATTACTTTATATAATTATATCTTGATTTATAGATTTTAGAAAAAGTTTTTTGTATAAAAAAAGAGCGAAGCAGCACGCTCCGCCCTTCCGTTTTTCTTCTGGCTACAGCACTATATTCACCAGTTTGCCCGGCACATAGATGATTTTCTTCGGGGTAGCACCGGAGACTGCTGCCGCGATTTTCGGCGCACTCAACACCGTCTGCTTGACCTCTTCCTCGCCCATGTCGGCGGGAATATCAATACGTTCGCGCAACTTACCGTTGATTTGCACCACCAGAGTCACCAAGTCGTCGGCTGCCAATGCCGCATCGTAGATAGGCAGAGTCTCGATATGGATACTGGTTTCGTGTCCGGTAATTTGCCACAACTCTTCGGTAATATGCGGACTCAATGGAGCCAACAACACCAGCATTGTATCCAACGCCTCACGCCAAGCAACGCTGGCTTGAACGGCGGGAGTATCCTGCGCCATCTTTATCAAACCGTTGTTGTATTCCATCAAGCCAGACAGCGCGGTGTTAAACTGCCACGACTCCAAATCTTGCAGCACACGCCGAATCGTTTTGTGTTGCAAACGGCGTACAGCCGCTTCGATTTTAGAATCGACGCTACCGCCCTTGTCGAACGCCACCGTATCTGTCACCAGCGCCCATACGCGGCTTAGGAAGCGGTAGATTCCCCCAATCTGCATCTCGGTAGTGTCTGTCCAGTTACCGCCCTTGTCAAAGGGTCCTAGGAACATTAGGAAGGCACGTACCGCATCTGCCCCATACTGATTAACCAGCACGTCCGGCGCTACTACATTCCCTTTCGACTTGCTCATCTTCTTGCTGTCGCGCAAGATTGTACCTTGATGAAACAGGCGTGTGAACGGCTCTTCAAAGTTCAGGTAGCCCATATCGTGCAGCGCCATCGTAAAGAAACGCGCATACAATAGGTGCATGGTAGCGTGTTCCGCCCCGCCGGTGTATTGGTCAACTGGCATCCACTTTTTAATCAGGTTCGGCTCAAACGCGCCACCATCAAAAAGCGGACTACAATAGCGCAGGAAGTACCACGAACTGCACATGAAAGTGTCCATCGTGTCGGTTTCGCGCCGCGCGGGACCTCCACATTTGGGGCAGGTGGTGTTTACAAACTCAGGGATGTACTTCAAAGGCGATTCCCCGGTAGGCTTAAATTCTACTTCCTCCGGCAACAATACAGGCAACTGCTCTTCCGGCACGGGCTGGATACCGTCAATGTCGCAATAGACCATCGGGATAGGCGCACCCCAATAACGTTGGCGGCTAATCAACCAATCGCGTACACGATAGTTTACTTCCGCATTGCCCAAGCCCTCATGCTCGATATGGTCAATAAATTGCTTGACGGTTTCCTGATTATCCGGCAACCCGTTGAACGCCCCGCTGTTGACCACATGCCCTTCATGTACCAACGCTTCATTCATCGAATCTTCGCTCAAATCGCGATCGTCCGGCATATAGACCAAGCGAATAGGCAGATTGAATTTGCGGGCAAACTCAAAATCGCGCTGGTCGTGAGCAGGAACCGCCATAATTGCGCCTGTGCCATAGCCCATCAGCACATAATCCGAAATCCAAATCGGCACTTTCTCGCCTGTGAAGGGGCTGATTACGTAACTGCCGATAAATACGCCCGATTTCTCGCGGTCGGTGCTTTGCCGCTCGATGTCAGTTTCGCCACGCGCCTTCTCGATGTAAGCATTTACCTCAGCTTGCTTATCGGGTGTAGTCAGCTTTTCTACCAACGGGTGTTCCGGCGCTAACACAAAGAAGGTAATGCCGTACACCGTATCAGGGCGGGTGGTAAATATCGGCAAATCGTATTCCTGACTATCCCAACCGGTAGCCTTGAAATTGACACGCGCCCCTTCGCTGCGCCCAATCCAGTTGCGCTGCATCAGCATAGTTTTTTCGGGCCAGCTAACGTCCTTATACTCTAACAAACGGTCGGCGTAAGCAGTGATGCGGAAGAACCATTGCTCCAAATCACGCTTGTACACCAGTGTGCTGCAACGTTCGCAAGTGCCATCTGCCAGTACCTGTTCGTTTGCCAGTACCGTTTGGCAACTCGGACACCAGTTAACCGGAGCTTTGGCGCGATATGCCAACCCCTTCTCGTACAGCTTCAGGAAGAACCATTCAGTCCATTTGTAATAATCCGGGTTACAGGTAATGACCTCGCGCTGCCAGTCCCAAATACCGCCCATCGTTTTCAATTGTGAGCGCATTTTGGCAATATTGGACAGAGTCCATTTGCGTGCCTGTACGCCACGCTTTATAGCGGCGTTCTCGGCAGGCAACCCGAAGGCATCGAAGCCCAGCGGTTGCATCACATTGTAACCCTTCATCCGCATCAAACGACCAAATACATCTACCCCGGTGTAGTTGTACCAATGCCCGATATGCAAATCACCGCTAGGATAAGGAAACATCACCAAGTTGTAGAATTTAGGGCGAGAATCATCATCAGGGGCATGATTTGCCCCAGCTTCTTCCCATATTTTTTGCCATTTCGACTCAATATCTGTCGGACGATATACCGGCTTTTCCGCCCTGTTTGCTTCAGGTTTTATTTGGGTATCCATAATCTATCTCCGTGAATTTAATTCCAGCGCATATTCTTTTACCTCTAACGCTTGCACTGCACCGCGCGTTTCGGGAAGGTTGATAGCATAATCTCGATAAAACTGGAAGCCCCTCTGTTGATAGAAGGCAATGGCAGGCTGGTTTTGTGCCGCCACAGTCAACCACAAACGGGGCGGTCTATGACCGGATTCAGGGTCAATACCGCGTAGAGTCGCCAGCATTTCATTCAAAAGAGCAGTACCAATGCCACGACCCTGCCACTCTGGCAGGAAATAGAGACGGGTTATTTCTGCATCAGGGTTATAGCCGGGTCGCAACATTACTTCGCAAAAGCCAACCACGCCCGAACAATTCGATTCTGCCACCAAGAACCAATTATCTTTTCCGGCACGGTTCAAAAAATGTTTCAAAGTTTGATCGGAGTAACTGCGCTTGATGAATATAGCGCGAGTCTCAGGCGGAATTATTTGCGAATAAGTGGCATCCCAGCTTATGCGTGCCACATCTCGAACCGCGGGAATATCTGACTCTGTAGCGTACCGGATAGTACAACTCACCAAATCTTGTGTGTCAAATTTAATCATAATTATAAAAACAAAAAACGCCCCGTTCCCATAAGCCAGCCTTAACTGCTTAGGGACGAAAGGCGTTTGACCTTGCGCGGTACCACCCTACTTGATAGAGCCTACGCTTTAATAAAAAGATGGAGATGAGGGGGCTCGAACCCCTGACCCCAACACTGCCAGTGTTGTGCTCTCCCAACTGAGCTACATCCCCATGCAAACGTAGAAGGCGCTATCCGCTTGATTCGGCTATAACGGGCTTTCCCGGCAACGGCTACCTGTGTGGTTTACCATTGCAACTCCCGGACGAGTTCAGCCTTTGCTTGTTTCCTTCCCACCCTCGGAAACTCTCTGTTATGCGGTGGCTTACTGCTTCCGTTCGCAGTTATTAACCTTATTGCGACGGTCTCCCGGCGCATCTAAAATATTATCACAAGCGCATTATTTTTGCAAGCGCAAAATCAGCTTTTTGCATATGGTATAATCTAGGAGCGTTATGATTATGTAAAGTTACTTATCAAGGATTTGCCTCAATCAGCCGCTCTACAATCACCACATCACGCCAGACCCCTTCTAATTTGGCGTGCTTTTCGTAAATGCCAACCTCTCTAAACCCTACCGAGCGCAATAAGCTAAGGCTGGCAGTATTTTCCACAAAAACCCGCGAAACCAATTTCCAGAATCCAGCTTTTGTCGCCGCATATATAAGCGCGTCCAACACCAATTTACCCGCACCGCGCCCTCGTGCTTCACGCGCCACATAAACCGAAAATTCGGCAATGCCGACATAACATTCCCGGTTTTTCCGGTAATCTGAGGTGGAAGCGAAACCGATTACTTTCCCAGCCTCTTCTATCACCACGATTGGATGTTGCTCATCAAACCAGCCCAATATATCTTCAGGGGAACGTGGGCGCGTTTCAAAGGTAGCAATGCGCTCTTCTATACCCTGATTGTAAATCTCGGCAATAGCGAGGGAATCATCGAGTTGGGCTGCTCTTATCTGCACTGTAACCTCTCCTAGTAGTAAATGCTTTTTAAAAGTAAAAGATTTTAAAGGGGGAAATTAGCTGACGTACTTCAGCCTTATGTACGCAACAGAAAGAGTAAGGCGTTTGTATGTAAGGCTAAAATAGGCGTATAAATCTCGCCAAACGCGGCTGTAAATTGGTTATCAATAAGCGGTCGGCAGCTTCCATAGGCTTTATCAGATAAAAAATACCAAACAGGATTGTGACGAAAAACGTGCTACGTACCAGCAAGGTTATTAGTCCGCCATCACCGATAAAGGCGCAAAGCAAGCCCGCTACGGCTACACCACCAGCAATCTTCAGAATATAGGCAAAACCCAACTCCGCGAAAAGCTCTCTCACTAACCACGCTTCAGCAGACCGTGTTAGCACATTTGCCAGAGAGGTGGCAATTACCGCGCCCAACGCTCCATACGAGGGTATGAGTAAAATATCAAGCAGCACATTGAGCAGACCAAATAGCCAACGCAAGCGCACCACATAATTCTGTCGCCCTAATGTATTGATAAAAGCGGGGCAAACGCTTGCTCCCAGCAAAGCCATTAACATCTGTTGAAGTGCAAACAAATTGAGCAGGCTTACTATCGGTTGGTAACGCTCGCCGAAAACCAACGTAACTAACGGCTGCGACACCACCCAAAGCCCTACTACCGAAATGAGATGCAACGGTAGGCTGAAACGGTAGTAGTAGGTAAAATAACGCGCCAACCCTTCCTGACCCTTTTCCAGATAAACGGTAGAAATAATCGAGTTGAGGGAAGCGCCCCACCCTGTAATCAGGTTGTAAATGCGTAAGATTAATAGGGCTGCTAGGCTGTAGTAGGAAACTTCCGCCACATTCGAAGCTAGTAACGCCAACAATATAACGTCAATTTGCCCCAGCAGCCCGATATTGGCTAGTCCAATGAAATATTGCGCCCTACAATAGCGTACCACTTGTCCTATTTTTTCCTGAATTATTGTGCCTTTTTTATTCAGCAAACCGTCCTTTACCAGCAATGTCAGAACCGCTACCACCATACTGGTATTGACCAGCGCTAAACTTGCCAGCAAAATCTCAGCCGTGGGTGGGGTGAACCAGAACCACAACGCCAGTGTCAAAATGTTCACAAGCTGTCCCAGAAAGCGAATCAGGACGATGCGCCCTACCCGAAACGAGGCAATAAAATAAGCGCTTGAAAGGTCGAGCAGGTTATACAAAAGCAACAGAGTAGCCGGTAACCAAGGGGCAACCGCAAAAACAGATTGATTAAGCCAATCGGCAAGCCAATCTTTGCCAAGCAGTAAAAAAAAGAAAGGAGAAGCGGAAGCCAGCAGCATGGCGAATAAGAGACGGCGAAATAACCAGAAAGAGGAAAAGGGGCTTTGCGCCCGCGCTATCGGCAGAAATCTCAATAACCCTTCGGAAAGCCCCATGCCGAATAGCAAGCTGCACAGATTCAGAAGATTAATTACGGTGGTATATGCGCTATAACTGGACTCGGAGAGCCAACGCACCACCAGCACAATAAAGAGCAAGCTCAAGCCTACTTCGCCAAGCCTCCCTAGCTGCGCCCATAACATTGCGCCCAAAAATCTATTATACGTCATCAGTATAAAAATTAAAGGCTGACAGCCAGCCCGAAAGCGTGACTGACAGCCCGAAATTCGGGTTTAGCCTAACTACCTGTAAGGTCTTTGGCATTACCAGTAACGAGAATCACCAAAGTATCGCCAACTTTCAGCTTACCTTTCAAGGAGGAGGCGCCACTCTCAAGTTGCTGAATATCAGAGTCTTTCGAAGCTGTAGCAGCAAGCACCGAAGCCCCATCTGTACCTTTAGTAAATGACAGCATCAGCGTGCCGCTAACAACAGTGTTGCTTGGGCTTGGAGTCCAGCCTTTATCCTTCATTTTACCTTCATAGAAGGTTTTCAGAGCATCAGGTTTTTCAGAAGTTTTATAGAAAGCAAATTTGCCGCCCTTCGGAAAGCCGCTACTATTCTGAAGCGTGGTTTGATCCGCATCGTTCAGACTAAGCTTCTCGGAATTGTTAGGCGCGGGTAAATCTCCCACGCCACTTCCGCCGCCGCCGCCAAGAACGAACACGAACAGGACTACCCCTACAATCGCCACTACCACAACTGCCCCAATAATGCCGATAAGTAAGCCCATTTTGCCTTTTTTAGCAGTAGCCGCGGCAGCACCATAGGGTGGAACGCCATATTGCTGTGGTTGGTCGTAGCCTCCATATGCTGGTTGGGCAGGTGGTACCGCCTGACCGTAACCGCCACCATATTGCTGCTGTGC
>NZ_JBAXHI010000059.1:0-15554 GCF_037138995.1 Candidatus Chlorohelix sp.
GATGCGGTGTTAGGGGTCTGACCTTGAACGTCAAAAGGCAAAATAGTAGTAAACAGCAGTCCTACTAAAATTAGACTGATAATTCTTGCATTTTTCCTCACCGAGAACTCCTTTTCGCACGGTTTTCAGGCGCTCAACCTAAAGCGCGTACCAATATTTCCAGTCCTTTGAAAAGCGTTTCAGGTGCGGTAAGGCATGCTACCATAATATGCGCCCCCGCTCCTTCATAACCGTAATAATAGCCCGGATGTACCAACACCCCTTGTTCGAGTAGGTAAAGAGCTAAAGCTTCCTCGTCACTCCAAGTTTCCACTCTCGGAAAAAGATAATAACCGCCATCTGGTGGATTAATTTTCAAATAACGGCTATGCCCCATAATTTCTATTGCCCTATCTAAGCTGTCGCGTACCCGCCGAGCCATCGCTGTAACAAAGGGCATGCCCTGTTCAAATAGCGTTGGAAGCATATATTGAACCAGTGAGCTTGCGCTTAAATAGGTATCATTCAGAAGCTCTAACCTGTCTCGATACTCGAAGGCAGACCCAGAAAGAGCAATCCAGCCCAATTTCATATCGGGCAAGGCAAAAAGCTTGGAAATACCGTTCAAGTGGAATATGGGCAAAGTGGGGTGAAGCGCACCGAGCGGGGGAGTATGCGTTGCCCGATAAGTAAATTCGGCAAACACCTCATCGCAAATAATCGGCAACCCAAGTTCTTCTAAGACCGCCTCTGCCGATTGAATAATCATTCCGGTTGGGTTGTGTGGAGAAATTAGCAACACAGCGCGAGTGTGGGCATCAACCTGTTCCCTCAAACTGTCCGGTATAAGCGACCAACGCGCCGCCTCGTCCATCCGATAAGAGCGTAATTCTACATGATGTATTGCCGCTAGATATTCAAATAGTGGATATGTAACTTCTGGCATAAGCACATTATCGCCGGGTTGGCATAACAGCGCGAAAAGGTGCGAGTATGCTTCGCTGGTGCTGGCAGTAATAAAAATATTATCTACGGATAAGGGTAAAGGTGGCGTGCGCGAGGCATAATAATGTGCAATAGCTTCACGGGCGGGCATCCAGCCAAAGGGGTCAGGCTTGTAGAGCCGCGTTTTCCAATATCCGGCTGAAGCGTCCTGCAAGATTTCAGGGGGAAACAGTAACCCTTGCGAGGTCGGATTACTGCCGGTCAAGTCGAGGTAGCCACCTTCTGACTGTTTGCGGCGACGCGCTATTTCAAGACGATTAGAGGTTAAATCACCTTCCGCGAAAAAGCCAGTCATGCGATTTTATTCAACTTCTTATCTCAAGGATTGGTATAACTCTAAAGTGTCGGCAGCCGCATTTTCCCAAGTATATTGGGCGGCACGTTCTAAGCCTTTGAACCGTAATTCCTCTACCAACTTGTGGTCTCCATCAAGGCTGGTAAGAATCTGGCTAATTCCTTGAGCGATTGAATCAACCTGCAATGGGTTACACATGACCGCAGCGCCTTCAAACACTTCGCTCAGCGCGGAATTGTCAGATACCAGCGCCGGAGTACCACAGGCAAGGGCTTCGAGCGGCGGAATACCAAAGCCTTCGTATAGGCTAGGAAAGACGAATAACTCCGCCAGATTGTACAAAGCGGGTAAATCTTTGTCGGATACAAAATCGAGCCAAACAATCTCATCCTGCATTTTTAGTTCGGTGATACGCCGAAAGATTGGTTCGTATTTCCAACCGCGCCGCCCTACTAGAACCAGTTTTCGCCCCTTACCCTGCGGTGTATTTATAATATTGCGCCAAGCCTCCACCAAACGCGCCAGATTCTTGCGGGGTTCAATCGTACCAACGAAAAGAGCAAATTGGGGCGGCAAACCCAATTTTGAGCGCACTTCTTCCAAAGTTTGGGTATCGGTGAGCGGGTGAAATTTAGGGCTTACGCCATTATAGATAACCTTTATTTTTTCAGGCGGTAACTTCAACCGTTCTACCAACTCACTTTTGATGCTCTCCGACACCACAATAATTCGCTCGGCTTGTTTGGCAGCACGCGGCACTGCCTCCGATAAGTAGCGGCGCAGCTTATCATCCGCACACTCAGACACAACAATAAAGCTCAGGTCATGAACCGTCACAATATCTTTGCCGGAGCGGTGAGGAGACATTACAAAATCGGGGAAATGCACTATATCAAGTTTTCCAAGTTGGTTTGGAAAGGGGAAAGGATTTTCAAACCGCCCCACCCACTCTAAGGGAAAGGGTACACGCGCCCTTTGCCACATACGAGTCAGAAATGGTTCAGAGAAAGGCAGACGCGCAAATGAGACAACCGGGCGATATTTAATTTCAAGGCTACGAATATAATTTTCTTGCTGATTGGTGAGGTTGCCGCCAGCATAAAACAGGACGAACTCGAAACCATTAGGTTCTTTTTCCAGCATAGTAGTAACTAGGCTACGGGTATGTCGTCCTACACCCGCAGCTTGACGAATTGCTGCTGTAAAATCTATGCCAACCCGTTTCACTTTTTCCTACTGAAAATATAAACTATTCCACCAATAAGAATGATACTCCAGTAATTTATTACTCTATCCAGAATAGCTACGGAAGCCGCCATGTTCTTCTCGACACTGAAAGCGGTTAGAACTCCCACCACCGCGCCTTCAACTGCTCCCAGACCGGCAGGGGTAAAGGGAAGGGTCGTCAAGAGCGAACTTGTTAAGGCAACAAAAATTGTTACCGAAAGACCTAGCCCTGTTATACCCAACGCTTGCATTACGAAGAATAGCCGCATGCCTTCCAGCATCCAGACTATACCAGTCAGAAAGTATAACTTGAACAGGGTTTTGCGACGAAAGGTGCTGACTGTCCCATGTTGGAATTTGTGAAAGATTCCGTGTAGGCGGGCTGGAATAAATTTCTCTATCTTGTGACTGTAAAAACGCAATGCCAGCAAACCGACTGCCATTCCCAGCACCAACACCCCGCCAAGCGCAAAAATAAAGGACAAATCAGTGAATTTGCTTTCTACCCGACTGAAGGCTACCGCGCCTCCAAAGCAAAGCAAACTGAATAAAACCAGCAAGTCGGCAATACGCTCTCCAAAAATAGTACCAAGCGTGCGGCTAAAGCTGGCATTGGCGTTCTTCTTGAGAAGATAACCCCGATAAGCATCCCCCAACTTTGCAGGTACAATGCAATTTACAAACCAACTCAGGAAAATTATCTCAATCAAACCGGGTAAGGGCGGTAATGTAATCCCATGTTCTTGGTCAAAGTGGGCGTTTCGGAGCAACATACGCCAGCGCAAACCTCTTATGAAAAAGGTGGAATAATAGAGCGCAAAAGCTGCCAGTAGATAGAGTAAATTGGCTTTCAGGATATTGTCGAAAGTCGTAGCAAAGTCAATTTTGACGGTAAGTACAAAGAAAACAATGATAGCCGCCGAAATACCAAAGCCCAAAAGGGTTTTAATATCCAAAAGACGCTCTTTGAGCGAGATATAAGGCGCTTCGACTTCCTGCTCATCCTCAAACTCATCTTCTAATATTTCTACGGGTAGTTTCTCTTCCAAAGCATTTTCTCTCAAAATCACTGTCCTTAAATAATAATCGGCAAGAGTTAGTCTTCCTTACCTTCATTCTTATACCATTCAAAAAATTTGCTATAGCCCTCCTCAAAAGAAGTAATAGGCTCGAAATCGAGCAAGCGGCGAGCTTTTGCAATATCGGCAAAGGTTATAAGCGGTTCGCTGGCAGGGCGTTCCAGATAGTTAATTAGCGCAGATTTCCCCAGAGCGTGTTCCGCCGCGCGAATAAAATCCATTTCGGTATGAGTATTGCTATTGCCAAGGTTGATTATCTCGTAATTAAACGGGCGATCAAGCGCAGCAATTACCCCCCTGACCGTATCTAACACAAAAGTCCAATCACGCCGGGCTGAACCATCTCCAAAAAGATTGATGGGTACGCCCCGGTCTATGGCATTTGTGAACAGGTAAACAGCCATATCAGGGCGATTGCGGGGACCATACACCGTGAAGAATCGAAGCGCCGTAACTTTCAGGTCGAAAACGTGGCTATAGGTATAACCAAGCAATTCGGCGGCGCGTTTGGTGGCAGCGTAGGGATGCGGCGGAAAATCTACCCGGTCTTCCTCATTAAAGGGTACGTTGGTTCTGCCGCCATAGACCGAGCTACTACTTGCCATTACAAAATGGGGGATACCAAAAAGCCGGGCAAGTTCCAGCAAGTTTTGAGTGCCTTTTACGTTTACTTCTTCGTAAAGTAGCGGGTACTTAAGAGAGTAACGTACCCCTGCCATACCGGCTAAATGGCAAATCTTATCGGGTCGTTCATGCTTGATTATAGTTTCAAGAGCTTCGTAATTGCGAAGGTCAGTTCGGTTAAGTGTGAAATTCTTATTTGTGCAAGCAACTCGCAGGTTTCGTTCTTTGCGTGCCGGATTATAATAATCGTTAAAATTATCTACGCCGACAACTTCATCGCCTCTAGCCAGCAATGTTTCTGCAACGTGGCTACCGATAAAACCTGCCGCGCCGGTTAATAAAACTTTCAAAACAATCTCTTCCCCCTAAAAGAAGATGTGCAGTTCTTCACTATGCTAGTATATCATACTCGCTCTTTGTCTAATTTACCTACCAAATAAAATAGAGCCAGTATTACACTCCATTGGATTCCCAGATTTAAAACATGCAAGTTCTCAACCAAATTATGGAACATTACAGCGGATACAATTCCCAATGCGCCCCAAGCTACATAACGCAGCGATATGTCCCGGATAGTCCATGCTGCTTTCCAGCCACTTACAAATATCGAGATTACCAGTAGCAGATAGGCTGTCAAACCAACCAATCCGGTTTCAGCCGCCGCATGTATATAATAATTATGGGCATGACCCCGTGAATAAATCCATTGTGGAGCATTGAACATGTTGTAGGTAACATCGAAATTTCCGATGCCAACTCCAAAAAATGGATTGGAAAGGAACATATTACCGCCAGCCTGCCACATCGCCATGCGCTCAACTACCGCGTAATTATCGGGATTCGGCACTACATCGCGCACGTCAAAAGGGGTCAACAAATCTGCAATGCTGGTAATACGAGTGGCAATACTTGGTGATAAAGCTCCGGTTTGTAAAGCTAATCCCCCGAATATCAGTAAAGCTACTACCGCCAGCCATACCCAAATAGATTTTTTCCCGCGTACTGCAATCATTGCCAGCACTCCCACCAGCAAGCCAAGCCATGCCCCGCGTGAATAACTTGCCACCACCGCTACAATTACAATGGTTGCGGAAGGCAAAGTTACCAGCAGCAAAAGATAGGAGCGGATAACGGCTTTTCGTTCTGTCTGGCGAGGCTGTCCTTCTTTGTTCAGCCACGCCCCCATCCATTGGTTTCTGAGATTCCAAGCCAAAAAGATAAGCGCAACCACTATGGGCAAACTCATCTCAAGATACCCGGCAAAAGGGTTTGGAAAAGTAAATGTCCCAAACGCGCGGGAGAGGTCTTGACTAATGGCGAAACTCTCCGGACCTAGATTCAAGCCGGTTTGAACAATACCCAAACCAGCCTCAAAAATGCCGCCAATTGCCAACGCCACCACCAATTGCCAGAACTGTCGGCGCGTTTCAATAACGCTAGTTGCCAACAAATAGGCAAAAAGGGTAATCAGCCAACGGCTAATCGCGTTTAAACCTTCAGCGATATTATATGCTGTTAGCAATGAAATAATCATTGCGCCGACATATATAAGGAACCATTTTAGAAGCGGGGGAGTAGGCGTATTTACAAAAGGCTTTCGGAAAGTACAACGATTGACGAAATAAGCGGCAAGCGTTAGCAAAACTACAGCCTGTGTTACCGTCAGGGTTTGCCCACCGCCTAGCGGAAGGGTAACAACATCCTGCACCGGCACCGACAAAAGCA
This sequence comes from Candidatus Chlorohelix sp., assembly GCF_037138995.1. Classification (NCBI taxonomy): domain Bacteria; kingdom Bacillati; phylum Chloroflexota; class Chloroflexia; order Candidatus Chloroheliales; family Candidatus Chloroheliaceae; genus Candidatus Chlorohelix; species Candidatus Chlorohelix sp. The sequence goes on from NZ_JBAXHI010000059.1 coordinate 5,935, forward strand.
TCAGGTACAAGCCGTACTGTGGATAACGCGCAATTGCCAAAAAAGCGCAGACTCCAACCATTAAAGCCGGAGCTATATAGAATGGTTGGGTAACGAAAAGCCAAAGGAACAGCGGCACAAGCAGGGCTGTTGCTAATTGTGCAATGGTGAATTTAGCCAAAGCGAAACGGCGCACCCGATAGATTGTATTAAAAATAACCGTCACTTTTTATCAAACTCACCGGCAAAAAACGCCCTTACAAAAAAAACAAAGGATGATAGGATGAAAAGTATTCCCACTGATGAGAGTATTGCACCGCTGGCTGAAATCAGGCTTTCCTCATTACTCTTGAGTAGTAAGCCTACAAGACCCGCGCCAAGACCAATTACGAAGATGCGGATACCAAAAGCAGTATTATGTGACAAGGAGTTGGTTAAAACCCATACCGCCAGTGCTACCGCTAAATATATACCAATTACAATCAGAGGCATTTGTTCACCGCCCTTCGTAACATCTTACGATTTTTGGCTGACGTTGCGGAAATACTCAATTGTATGGCGTAGCCCTTCCTCAAGGGTAACAACGGGTTCCCAATCAAGTAACCGCCGCGCTTTGCTTATATCCGGGCAACGTTTGTTGGGGTCATCGGTGCGACCATCAAAAAACTCTATTTTCGCGTCAGAGTCACACACCGCCAACACCCTATTGGCAAAATCGAGAATAGTACGCTCGTCCGGGTTGCCCAGATTAATAACCTCACCTTTGGTAGCGGGACGGAACATCGCCCGCAAAATCCCTTCTACAATATCGGAAATATAGCTGAAAGAGCGGGTTTGCGTACCGTTACCATAAATTGTAAGGGGGCGATTCTCCAACGCTTGCATAATAAAGTTTGGCACTACCCGTCCATCTTGGGGGTCATTACGAGGACCATAGGTGTTGAATAGGCGCACTATACGCGCATCTAGGTTAAACTGGCGCACATATTCGATTGTCAGGCTCTCCCCAAATCTTTTGCTCTCATCGTAGCAACTACGCGGACCAACCGGATTGACATTGCCCCAATAATCCTCGCGCTGAGGATGTTCGAGCGGGTCTCCGTAGGCTTCGGAGGTGCTGGTATAAAGCAATTTCGCTTCACTGGCAAGCCCCAATTTCAGCATGTTATGCGTTCCTACCGAATTTACCAGATGTGTTTCAATCGGGTTACGGGTATAACCAACCGGGCTGGCAGGGCTGGCAAGGTGGAAAATTGCGGATACAGGGTCCCCGCTCGGCACCCATGGCTGAATTATGTCATGCTCGTAAAATTCATATTCTGGATGTTCAATAAAACTTGCAATATTCTCACGCCGTCCGGTAATCAGATTATCCAGCGCAATAACATGATGCCCTTGTGCCAATAAACGTTCGGTAAGATGTGAGCCGATAAACCCGGCGCCCCCGCTAACCAGTATCTTCACTATTTTCCCCTCTGTATTTTTCTAGCTATATGCCAGTTTAAAAATATCCTGACGGATTAATTATCGTTATCTTTCCTCAAACTTACCCTCCGCATAGCTTCAAGCAGACCAAAGGATAAACAGAAAATAGCGGCAAGGTCAACAAGGAAATATGAGTTATCCACCAAACCATGTGCGACAAAATCTACCATACTGCCAGAAAGCCCTAACGCTAATACTTGTCGTACTTTAGCATCGGGGGTATTTAAGCTTTTAAAAAGCGGCGACAACGCTGTCCTGAAAAATACAAACAGCAACCATATTATGAGCGCAGGTCCTATTATACCCAATCTGAGCCAGTAATCCAACAAAATATCATGCGGGTGACTAGTGAATCGTTCCAACCATGCTTCCGGTCTTACATATTCAAGCTGATATTTGTACAAAAACTGATCCAGCCCGATACCGGTTAGGGGATGGTCGCGTATCATATCGAACGAAGCCTGCCAAACATGCAAGCGCGTGTTATTGCTGCCCGTCACGAAACTGAATAGAGAAGTGATTCTTTCCAACTTGATAAAAGGTATTGCTGCTACCAGACCTAACGCCCCGATTCCGAAAAGTATTAACCCACGCCGGGAACGCACGATGATAATCATTACCAGCAAAGCAAGCGCGGATGCCAGCCATGCGCCCCGCGAAAAGCTGAGAAGTAATGTACCTAGCAGGGGCAACAACGCTACGCCGTACACTACACGCCGCCGCGCCCATTCTTTTACCGCCCCGCTGAAAAATACAATGGCTGTAACCAGCGGTATAATGCGCCCGATGTACAAACCCAGATTATCCGGGTGAGAGTATATCGAGATTACCCGGCTAACCCCTTCCGCCGATACGGTATTATCTTTGGATAAGAGAAATTGATAAAATGCTCCTGCCGCAATTAATAAACTAGCCAACACCAGCACATCGAAGATTCGGATGAATTGCTCGCGCTTGCGAATAAAGCGAACGGTTAGCAGGTACAGAATTAGCGGCTCTATGATTACCACCCGGAAATCGCGCAAGGCTTCCCGCAAATGGCTAGGCTCAGGGGTTAATAACGATAGAGTAGCGGCAAGCCCGAACAGCAGCAACGGCAAGGCAAATACCCCCTGTCTGCGCCACCATGCTACCCAATTAGTGGGGAAAGCAATTATTCGAGTTCGCCATAGTTGGTACAGAATGCTTGCAAGCCACGCAAACACAGCAATAACAATGATTACTTCAAATAAGGAAAACTCCAGCGGGTTTTGAGGCAGATTATTGGGGTCGCGCGGCACTACCAGATTTTTAAGTCTGGTAAATGGGTCAAGGCTTTCTCTCAAATTACGTGGATTCAGATATAGCGGGGCGGTGAAAATCGCCAGATATATCATCCAATCCGGGCGCACAAGAGCTAAGGGAAAGAGCAGAAGTGCGCCAAATATTGCCAACGGCGCGGGTGGCGCAAAATAGAATAATAACAACGCGAAAATCATGCCATAGGGCGCAAGGCTATAACGGTTTTGCCATATTCGGCGCAATTGGCGCAACAGCCAAAGCCAGAAGAGCGGCAAGCCCTTCTCCAGCGCTCTAAAGGTGCGCCAACCCAACGCCGAACCGCTACCAAGCGTAGTCAATCCACCGAGTAAATATAGCGGCAGAAACAGCCAACCCCACGTATTCTCATTAGAAACATAGAAACCGTAGGAAGCAAGTTGCCCTGCGGGTAAAGTCATTTCCAGCGTATGCAACCCGTAACTCAAGCCCTCCGCCAATTTCAAACTCGCCGTTTGGGGCGAAAGCTTGATAGTTTGGGAAGTTTTGCCATCAATGTTATAGCTTATTTCAGTTTCCTGTGAGACCTTGAGTCCGGCTAGGTCAAGTTGCTGTCCTTGAAAACGAAACTTCAAGCGTTGGTTTTCAAGCGTAATAGCCGGGCTATTCTGAGCATGAAAGCCGGTAGCCGCAATGTTATAGTTCGTTAAAGCATAATTTTGAAGCGCGGTATAAGCCGGGCGTACCGACCAATCCGGGTTTATCAGCGCAAAATAACGCGCTTGTCCCCATAAATCGCTTCTATCTAGCAAATATTTGTCCGCTTTAAGGAACCAAACGTTGACTACGCCAACCCAATCCCACTCCTTACGCGCCCGCTCAATACCCTCTACCAGATATTGCGCTTGGGTAGCCTCATCAATATTTTCGCCCCAAGGCTTTAGCGGGTATTGCTGTGCCACTTTATCCGGCATACTCAACCAACCGTACTCGGTAATCCACACCGGACGTTTGCCATCTTCATGTTTCAGCATCACCGCTCGCATGTCAGCCAACCGCGAGAAATTAACCCGTTTCAAATCCTTTTCGCGGAAATCAGGCTCGGTAACACGGAAATCAGGCGAATAACCCAAGCCATAAGCCTGTGCCGCCAAAATATCAAAATATTTCGCGCCGCCAGCCTCATAAAACAGGTCAAGATATTTCAGGTCGTTCAGGCTGTTAAACTCGGCTCCATCCTGATTACTTGGAGCAAGCGCCGCCGTAATAAGCACTACATCAGGGTTTGCGGCTTTAGCGCGTTCATAAGCTACTTTAAGCAAATCCACATAACCCGCAGGGTTTACCCTTTTGGCATTCCATTCCACTTCCAGATTAGGCTCGTTCCATATCTGGAAATATTTTATTTTCCCCTTGTAGCGGGTAACTGCCGCTTCAACAAAATTGCCCCAATCGTTCAAATCATCGGGTGGACCCGTTACATCTAAATTAGCGGGGATGGTTTTCAAGATTTGCTCTCGCGCCCATACCGGCGGTTGGTCGAGACGCGCAATAATTTTTATGCCGCGTGCGCTCGCCTTCTCCACAATCGCGTCATACTTAGCCCAACCGTTTTGACCATCGCGGTCATTATAACTACCCTTTAATTCTTGAATATCCTTCCATGGGAAAAGCTGGCGGATATAACCATAGCCTCCCGCTTTTACCAAATCAAGAATTTGACCTATATTTGCGGTATCTTCAAGGTTTAGAAAAGTATTAACTCCTAGCGGGTTAGAGCCGAGGTCTCCTGACTGTGTGTAGGGTATGGCGGGATGATTAGTGTCGTAGGTTACGCCTTTATTAAAGTAAAGGTCGGCAAAAGCAGTTGCGGTAAGGGAAAGAACGCTGATAATAAATAATAAGATTAAGAGGGCAGTTTTTAGCCATGAACGCCCGGTTGTAATTTTTAGGGGAATTGGCACTTTCAGTGGTTCTTCTTCTCTTTTATAATTCGTAAACGCAATGCCCCAACTTGAACTAGCAGAGCTACTAACGCCACCCAAATTCCCCAACCGTAGGTGGTTTCACTAAATAGGGGAGTTGCGCTACGCTGAGTCTGATTAAAGGGCAGCCATGCCAGCAAAGGTACAGCAACAAGCAAGAACAAGAAAGCCCCCACCCATTTTAGAGCTTCACGTAATATCTTTTTACCCTGACGATAACTTAACTCTAGGTAAGAAAAACAATTTGCCACTGAACAAATAATAAAAAGGTTCAAACCTAAGAAATTTAGTAATAACGCCCAGACAGGTTGCCAACCGAAATCCTGTGTTTTCCCCAATGTCCCGTATTGCCATGGTCCCGCAAAACCAACAACCAACATTAAAAATGAGAGCCATTGAAGGGTAAGATACAAACGGGCGCTTTCTTTCATGTACCTTGCCTTAAAACTGAAGTTGCCAATCGCTTGATTACCGTTTGCCATTCCGGGCTGTTTGGAGCAGTTCCTTCAGACGGGAAGGGGTTATAATTTACCTGTAAGCCGCTACGCGCCAATTCTTCCGCTACCGGGCGGTTGCCTGCCATAATACGCCACGATTCGGCAAGTCCGCGTCTTTCCGATTGCAAAAGTGAAGAGACATTGCCATGCAAATCAAGATTTGCGCCTCCATTTGTATCTTTTGAGCGGGGAGGATTTGCGCTACTACGGCGTGTTACAAAATTGGGCAAGTTTATCAGCCAACTTATTTTATGTGGGTGACTCACAGACCATGCCGGAAAATCCAAACAGATTACCAAATCAATTGTACGCCCGTTGCTTTCCTTTAAGTCCAGCAACCGCCAGCCAAAAGCCGCTTTTGCGATGTCCCTAGGTTGAAAGCTACGCAAGGGTACTTTAATTATATCGCTATCAATTCCGGCAAGCTCTAAAGCAGCCGCAAGCAGTTGAGCTTTTTCTGGAATTAACCGGGCTTGTCGCGTGGCTTCATCTTCCTCTACTTCAGGATTCTCCGGTTCAAAATTATCAAAAGTTGCTTGTGTATAGCAAACTAGCGCGGTTTCAAATTTTTCCAGCATTATCTTACATACAAAAAAAGTCGGAAAGTGTTATTCCGGCTTTTCTCGGTTATCAGGGTATTGGTTGCAAATAATCTTTGGCTGCCCAACCGGTGAATTCCTTGTATTTTATCTGCCACCATTCTTTACCTTCTGCAAACTGCGGAGCGCCGATAATTACTACCTCAGAGCCTTCCGGGATACGAGCAATAATATTTTTATCGTCCTTAGTGCTGGTATCTTTTCGTAGGTTTACGCTTTTGGAAGTGCCTGTATTTACAACCTTCGCCCGTTTTTCGCCTGAAACTACGGTAGTTGTAACAGGCAGAGGGGATGCAGTAGGTAGCGCATTAGATAGGGTCGGGGTTGCAACCGCATTATTATTATTAGAACTCGTAGTTGTAAGCGAAACAGCCGAAGTAGCCCCCAAAGAAGTAACAACCGCAGCAGGGGTAGCGCTAACAGCTTCCTGTTTCTTACTTCCTCCAAAAATATTGGCAAAAATAATTAATAAAGCTAAGAGTATGACTAACCCCGGTAGTATGATTGCCCATGGAACTCTTGAGAAGGGTCCGTCAACTTTATCGTAATAGGGAATATTTGCCAACATCCAACGGCGCAGTTGATTGGGTTGCTTAACCATATCGGGCAACGCTTCTGTTTTCTCTCGTCCGGGTGCGTTTCGTTGGGTACGACTAATAACCGGGCGTATCGGCGCTTTTGGGCGTAATACTCCTTCGGTGGAAACAACGCGAGGCTTACCACCGCCATCAACACTACCTTCGGTGGAGTTATCCGCAAATTGCCCTAAAATAGTATGTGAAGGGATTAGTTCCGGTTCAGGAATCGGTTCCCAATAAATTCGGGCGCGAAATACCTGCTCACAATCTATGCTAGTAGCATCAACCAGATGGTTGGCACGGCGGTCATACAGGCGAGGATTACGACACCAGCCCTTGCGCCAGAGGGGCGCTGGCTCGAAATAACGACAGTTGGCGCACTTACGGTTGCGCGGCAGTGACTTTGTTTCCTGTCTTGGTTCCATTTATTAGTTGTTAAATCCTTTTCAAAATCAAGCAATAGCCCATATCAGCTATTGCTAAAGGTTCTTCCAATTAATCAGTTTAAACGATTTACACATGGAACGTCAAGTTTTAGACAGGATTAATATTTATGTGCTATTTTTTTGTTCCATCACCTGATTTTTATAGGGTTGCCAAATTTCCGGTAGCGAGGGTAATGAGGTAGGAAAACGCTATCGTTTATAAAGTACCTTGAGTTTCATCTTGCGCTTTTTTCGCGCGTTCTTTGCGAGCTTCCGCCACTGCGCGGGCGCGTGATGTTCGTTCGGAGGATTTTCTACTCTCTTGAATGAACCGGTCTTCTTGAAGCCGCAATTTGATTTCTTCGGATGTAAATGATTTTTGTGGCATTGTTAAATCCTCGACTTTTTCTTTGCTTAGATATAAAGGGTTTATGACAGTTAACGTTTCAGCACGAAAAATATTACCACTCCTCAAGCAAGTTACACAAGGTTTGGGCTGTTCTAAAACGTATCAATTTTGAAAGTGTAGTTTTAAAAGGATGGGCTTTTTCAGGTGGTTTCTTATTATGAGAAAGGAGGCACAGCCCGCTAGGTGCAGGCGGGCTGTTTTTTATAGCTATAATTTAGCTATTGCTCTAAAAGTATGATCGCTTAGTAGCGACCGCCGCCGCCGCGGTTGCCGTAACCACCGCTGCTTCGCTGTGGGCGTTCAGTTTGTGGGCGGGCTTCATTAACGGTGATGTTGCGACCTTCAAAATCAGTCCCATTGAACATCGAAATAGCGCGGGCGGCTCCTTCCGCGTCGCTCATTTCCACAAAGCCAAAACCTTTGGCGCGTCCGGTTTCGCGATCAATGATAATTCGCACCGAGTCAATAGCCCCAGCTTGGGCAAATAAATTTTCCAGACTACCTTCGGTGGTATTATACGAAAGACCGCCAACGTAAAGTTTGTTACTCAATTTCAAGTTCCTCTTCATCTTAAAAGCTTAAATACAGAAAGTTAATGCAAAGTTTCATAATTAGCAAATTCTTGCCCGGAAACAACCTTTTTTTATTAAGGCTATTTAACGTGTACGTAAGTATAGCTACCTGTTAGGAGAAAGCATAAAGCACAAAAGAGGAAATCAAAACAAGCAAATCTTACGAGAAGCTTTTATCGAAAAAACTCTAAGTAGCACAGTGCCGATAACAAACAGGTTTTATTTACCTTGCATATGTAGTATATCACACTTTTTAACTTTTGGTTAACATATTTTGTAAAATGGTGTGAAGAATTCAAATACAATTACGTAGAGGGATTCAGTGGATAGTTTTTCTTCATAACTTAAGTGGGCTATGGCTCTAAATGTTTCCTCATATCGGCTGTTACCGCATGTAATCCAGTTGGCATCCCTTGTTTTATCCTTTGGAAGTCAACTGGATTACGTGCAATCAAAGCGATTCAGCCAATTATGGGAGTTGCCAGCTTGATATATCGCTCTACACTCATGCGATTGCGGGGGTCAGGGGCAAGCCCCAAAATCAATAGCAATTTGGTAGAATTAGCACCCTGCCTAGCTTCTTCAACCGCAAAAGTATCCCTTAAAGACTGAGGAGTAACCCTTTTATTAATTTTGGCAGCTTTGGCAGACCGCTCTACCAATTTGTTAACCGATTGCGGCAGCATTTCAAACAGCTTCCGGCTTGGCGCAAACTCTGCGATATAGCGTTGAAAGGCAGCCGTAAACTCCGGGGCGGCAGCTAACTTGCGCTCTTTTTTATGCCAGCGTTTATCTTCATAGAAAACATAGACTATAGGATTTTCACGGTCTGATATATCCACATGCTCAAATTGGATTGCCAGCAGTTCTGTGCGGGTAAAACCAAGCTTTACCAAGAAATAAACCATTAAGTAGGTGCGGCTATTCTCATTACCTGCCGAATCCAGCAACATTGCTTGCTCTGCTAAGGTTAAAACGACTGGAGTTTTTAGCGGGATGAACTCAGCATAGAAATTATCGGTAGGGTCTTTATCAAGTATCTTTTCAGAATTTATCAAATATTTGAAGAATGCACCCAAAGAGGTAAGGCGGCGTTTGCGAGTGCTTTTCTTATGCGAGTTGGTTAAAAATTCGTTTATATCATCGCGGGTAATTTGGTCAAGCCTTTTGTCAGAACCGACTTGTTCATCGAACCCTGACAAATCATACATGTAGCTGGCGGTAGTGTTGTGGGGTCGTCCCATTTGCTCCAGATAGCTGCGAAACCACCAACGCGCAACACTCAAAGTTGCATCGGGCGTAAGTGGAGGAATCGCAGAAGCAGGTTGAATCACTTCACCACGAGATGAAACCGTAAATAAGGGAGGTTGGATAGCGCGTACAGGTTGATTTTCCTGTGCATTAGCCGTTCGAGAACCTCCCCTACGCCGAGGGGGTTGCGCCGTAGTGTCATCTATCAGAGAGGCTACTTTGGATGCTATAGCGTTGTCTGCTTGAATTTCAGAGTGAGATGTTCCCTCTTGTCCCGCTATAGGAGCAGCAACATCAAGCTCTCCTATTCGGTCTTTAGATTTTTTAGAGCGAACATTCGCGGGTGGCCGAGGCATAGTCCCCCTCCCTTAATTACCAGTGTAACGAAACAAAACACGCGACCGCTGACCCCAATGGGATGAGTACCCTAACTTATTGTGAGCTTGGGATATATCTACTTTCCATAACAATATAGCATAAGCCCATTAAGAATGCAATAGTTCTTTTAAAAGGGAGCGCGAAGCCTGTTCAGGGCTGTTGCAAGAAAGAAATTGTCCTCTATAAAACGATTCTCAAAGGGGTT
>NZ_JBAXHI010000060.1:0-15276 GCF_037138995.1 Candidatus Chlorohelix sp.
TGCCAGATAGCCCTCTGGCAAGTATTACTAAAGCTGCGGCTGTATCCCGGTGCATCTCACACCCACAAGGGCATGAGTGCCACCGAACGCTAAGTTCCTTCTTAGCTATCGCGCCACATTCAGGGCAAATCTGCGAGGTGTATCGGGGGTCAACTCTTATCAGCTTGGAACCAGTGTTTGCAACTTTGTACTCAAGCAGGTTCAAAAAGAGTGACCATCCCGCATCGTTCACGGATTTGTTCAAGCCACTTTTAGCGCTTGCCCCGTTTGGCAAGTAGTGACCTGGGTTGCTTTCATCTTCTTTTGGTTTGGCACGTTTTGACAGGTTCTTGACCTGCAAATCTTCAACAGCTATCAGGCTGTAGGTATTGGAAATTTTATGGCTGAGCTTATGAGCAAAATCAAGACGCTGGTTACGAACCTTGCGGAAAGCCAAACTTACCGGCTTCCTGAACTTGCGCCTCATGGGGCTATTCTTGGGGATTTTCGCCAGCCGTTTTTGAGCTTTAGCCAACCGCTTTTCGGACTTCCTGAAAAATCGGGGATTGGTTACTTGCTCACCAGTGGACAGGTTAGCGAAGTGTTCCAGCCCTACATCTATACCTACAACCGGACACAACCTCAATGTTTGCTCAAGAGCGGTAGCTTGAGTTTTGGTTGGGAAGAGTCTGTACTTGTAGGCTTTGCGGGTAAGCATCTAAATACCTTTTTGAGCTTCAATATATTTGCGGATGGTTTCAGCCGATACCGCACCGGCTGTAGAGGCAAAGTAGCTTCCAGTCCACAGGCTAGGCAGTTTCAAGAGTTCCGGGTATTTTGCTCTCAAAGCGTGAGAGCTTCTACCCTTGATTTTCCCCACAATATCAGCCGCGCTATTTGTGGGAAAGGCTCTTACAAAGAGGTGAACATGGTCTGGATTGATAGCCAGTTCAATGATTTCCCATCCGTAGCGGCTAAAGCCGCGTGGTTTTACGGCGCTTTTTATAATTTTCGGACACAATTGTAATGATAGCAGAGCTTAAAATCATTTGCAATAAAAAAAGAGCCTCCCAATCAATGAGAGGCTCAAAACTTTTACCGATAAGCTTATTTCACTCTTATAGATGCGATGTAAGCTACCAGATTTTCAACTTCAGCATCGGTAATGGTGCTTGAATCAAACGCAGGCATTAGATTTTTACCAGTGCGTATATTGTTACGCACGTAAACTGGGTCACCCGCATTTGCGCTATTGGTAAGATTGGGCTGTCCGGCTGTTCCAGTTGCTTTACCCATATTGGCATGGCAGCCTTGGCAAACGGTGCGGAACAATGCCGCGCCTTTTGTTGCATCACCAGTTACTCCCGCTGCTGTACCACCTGCCGCAGTAGTAGCAGTAGTGCCACCTGCCGCAGTAGTCGCGGTTGTACCGCCCCCAGCTGCAGTAGTAGCAGTTGCACCACCCGTCGCAGTTGTAGCCGTTGGTGTAGTAGTTGCGGTTGTAGTAGGAGTAGGTGCTGCCACCGCAGCATTCAGGTCGTTAATTGCCAGCACTGTAAGAACCACGCAGGCAATTAGGAAAGCCAACATGGACAATGAAGCGATAGGGCGACTTAATGGGCTGCGCTTAGAGCCACGGTCGAGTACCGGAGCTAATAACAATAGCAGCACCAATATTGTCGGAACGACTATACCGCCTATCGCCTCTCCGGTTATCGTAAACAATCCCAGATTTACTTCGGGCGGGAATATTTTCAAGAACTGGAATAGGAACAAGAAGTACCATTCCGGTTGGGGAGCCATTTGAACCGGTTTGAGGCTGGTGATTTCAGCGGCTGTCAGGTTAACGTTGTTGCCTTTGAGGTCAACATATAAAGGCTGGCTGGTTTTTGCATCCAAAAAGGGAGTGCCATCGGGAGCTAAGTCCTGCTCAACCCTCACACCTGCGCTGGTTTGATAAACTGTGCTGGATGCTCCTTCAAGGGTGCTGAAGGGGTTATTAGGATCTACCGGGTTTGAGTTCTCAAGGGGCCAGAAGATAGTGGCAAGCACAATCAAGCCGATGACAGCCACCGATGCTACCGCATCCTTGAAGATGATGTAAGGGAAGAAGGCGCGTCCGGCTTTTTTCTTCTTTACATTGGTAGTATCAAACAAGCTATCATTGGGTTTTTCCTTGAGGGTAGGCTGACCGCTGATGCCGATTTTGATTACAAGGAACATATGTACCCCTATCAGCAACGCTGTCAACATCGGTAGGAGCAAGACGTGTAAGGCGTAGAATCTGGTAAGGGTGGCTGCACCAAGGGAAGGACCACCTTTCAAGATGGTTTCAACAGCGGGTCCTAGGATAGGGGCAGAGCCTCCGATTTTAACGCCCACTTGGGTAGCCCAATAAGCGCGGTTATCCCAAGGTAGTAGGTATCCCGTGAAGGAAAAGCCTAGAACCATTAAGAGGATACCAACACCGATGAACCAAGTTAGTTCACGAGGATATTTGTAAGAACCCATGAAGAAGACTCGTACCATGTGGAGCATTACAATAATGACCATCATGTTTGCGCCCCAACGGTGGAAACCTCGCACCCAATCCCCGAAAGGAACGTTGTTGGTGATGTGGCGCACGCTTTCCAGTGCTTCGTTGCTTAGAAGACCATCTGGGCGCACGACTGGCGCGGTGGAAGGAGTATAACCCATTCCGAGAAAGATACCAGAAACAGCTTGAATCAGGAAAACTGTTAAGCTGGCGCTACCTAAGGTAAACCACCAATTTACACTTTTGGGGATGCGGCGGTAAAGCACGTAATCAACGGCGGGCTTTATACCGGTACGCTCGTCTACCCATTCATAGACTCGGTTTGCCATTGCCAATCTTTCCTTCTAGCCTATAGCTGTGTGTAATGCGAGTTGTTTTGAGCAGTTAACAGACAACCCACGTGATTATGCTTTGCGCTCGACACTCTTGAAGACATTAATCATTATTTCGCCATTTTTGATGGTGACAGCATACTTATCTAGCGGGCGGGGAGCGGGTCCTGCGGTTCGGATGCCGTCTTTGTCAAATTGGCTACCGTGACATCCGCAATACAGGTCTTTCTGAGCAGCCCTATAGCCCACGCTACAACCTGCATGTGTACAAATCGAGCTTAGCACCAGAAAATCATCCGCGACGGAAGCATTAGCTTTAATAGCGCGAATAAACACCTTGCGATTGATAGTGGCAGGCTTGAATGAATCGGTGTATGCCACATCTCTCAGCAATTTCTCTTTGATGTCCAGTTGGTTGGCAAAATCTGCCACTTTACCCACCGACACGAACACATCTGCGCTTTCGGAAGAGGTAGCCGGAGCAATGAAGTAACCCACTGCTGGTACTGCAATTACCGCAGTTACCCCAGCCCCCACCGCGTAAATACCCCAGCGCAGAAAAGTGCGGCGAGATGGGGTTGGGTCGCTTTCCGCGGTATCTAGATCCATTATTTTTTTGTCTTGCGTCAGAGCCATTTGTGGTCTCCCCGTAGTAAACTGTAAATTTTATGGGTTGAGCGAAACCGTATGTCAGGTGTCAAGAACCTAGAAACTGCAAAAAACAGATTCGGTTCGGCGCACACCCGCACTCGGTAGGTAATTACACAGTTAGACAGGCTGAAATTGCAGCAGTAGCAAACTTGCGACAAGTTAGCATACCCCTTGTAAGGGTTTTTTGTCAATATTGTATAAATTATAATACTCATGGTTAGAAACGGGCAAGTTATACCTTTGCGATGCTAGAGTCTATTGTGTTAATAATGCATAGTAAATTAATTCACATAATATCATTTTTTGAGAAAGGCTGCAACGTACCCTGATAGCACGCCAGGGATTATGCGTTTAGTTCCAACTTTTCATGAAGGCTAAAGCAACCGTCTCAAAGCTGGTATCTATTTCCAAACGCATAGCCCTTGATAGCACACGCACTTCTAGTCTCTATGTAATCCTCATTTACCAAATTGTAGAAAGATAGCCATTACGGGTTTTGGGGTAGAGTCTTTCAGCGCTACAGGTATTATCCATTCATCAATGAGACGGCGGAATGGGCAATTTTGGCGGTTAAGAGAAACTACAGAAAGGTGTGAATTTTCCGAATCAGCTGGTTTATCAGCTTTTGAGGTGGTCATTTTAGTCTTCTGTTGGCGGAGATCGGGGCAGATGTGAACTCAGACTAGCCATTTTAGACTGGGGTACAGGGATTCGAACCCCAACTTACTGATTCAGAGTCAGCTGTCCTACCGTTAGACGATACCCCAATGTTTTTGGCAGGCTATAAATTAGCACAAACTCAGTTTGTTGTCAAATTCAATTCAATGCTTCTTGGCGCCTGAGTGGGTTCTGGCAAAATCTCTTGAGGCATCCCTGAAGTCTAATATTTATCTATTGACGCAGGTGAAAAATGCTGCTACAATTCCTCTACTTACATGTAGGTAAACTAATCTAGATTCTGTTAGATGGTAAGTGACATACTATGTTAATCAAAGTAGATTTAAGGACAAACGATACCAGAAAACGCATTATCAAGGAAGCCCAGCATCTTTACCAGATGGGCGGTTACAACCAACTCAGTATGGATAAGATTGCCGAGGTGCTTGGTCTTAAACGACCCACTCTTTACTACCATTTCCCCGGTGGAAAGGAACAGTTACTAGTAGAAACCTTAAATATTCTGGTCGATGAAATGATTAACGTATGGGAAAACGCAATTCGAGCTGGTCACGATACCCGTAGTCGGCTTAGAAATATTTTTGGAAGCGCACCTTACTACTCCATAACTGAAAACAAACGGATATTTCTGTACGAACTTTGGCATCTAGGTGAAGAGGTAAAAACAGCGGTTAAGCAAAGTTATGAGAAAGTCTTCGATTTGCTTTCACAAGTCTTTAAGGAAGGTATGGAAAAAGGTGAAATCCGGGAGGTAGAGCTAGAAATAGCAATGCACAGCTTTTTTGCTATCTTTGACCAGGTTGAAAGTATGATTACTGCTAGGGAACTATTTCCTGAACTTGGACATAATGCAAACACTTTCGAACTAGAGGTACTGATCGATAAGATATTTAATCTCTGGATGACTGGACTGATAGTACCCGTATCCTCCAGTTCTTAAAATCAGGGTTCCTTTTTTACCATAATAGTTTTTTACGTATAGAGCTAGGCTTGTAGCCTAGAAAAAAATCTAGTGTTTTTTTTTGCCTTTTTTGCCTACCTAAGAGTAGGTTGAATACTTGATAAAAAAGAATTAGCAAACTTATTTCCAAGGAGAAAACAATTGGGTAATTTCTTAGATAAGTCAGGTTCTTTCTTGTTTAGAAAGAAATGGTGGGTGGTTGGTTTTTGGCTATTGGTGTTAGGGGTGGTAGGGAGCGGGGCGGCTACCTTCTACAAACCAGCATCCAGTGGCATTACCATTCCGGGTACTCAGGCTCAGGTTACGATTGATCGTGTGGGTCAGTTGTTTCCCGGCACAGGTAACGGTTCCGGTCAGATTGTCTTTCATACTACCGATAAATCGGTAAGTGATTTTCAGGGTGTGATTGATCCCGCTCTTTCCAAAGTTAAAGGAGTGCTGGGTGTGGTGAACGTGGTCAGCCCATTTATCAACCCCATGGCGATGTCTGCGGACGGTAAAACGGCTTATGCCATAGTGCAGTTTGAAAAAGGCACCGGTCAGATAGACAAGGCTACTCTCGCAGAACTTGCCGGTATTGCAAATAGACTCAACTCTCCTGAGCTAGAGGTCGAACGAGCCGGAAATCTTATCAGTCAACAACCCGAAGAATTATTTGGTTTGTCCGAAATAATGGGTTTGGTAATAGCTCTAGTGGTATTGCTTATGACCTTTGGCGCTACCGTTTCAGCCGGTATGCCACTGTTGATTGCAATAACGGGTGTGGCTATAAGCATAGCCGGGCTTTATTCATGCAGCCAACTTTTTGACATTACCGCTACTACTCCAGCTTTGGGTTCGATGCTTGGCTTGGCTGTAGGTATAGACTATTCGCTCTTTATCGTTTCAAAATACCGTACTCTCTTATTGGAAGGTTACAGCTATAATAAAGCCGCTGGTCGGGCAATCGGCACCGCCGGTAACGCGGTAATTTTTGCCGCTAGTACGGTTATTATCGCCCTCGCGGCTTTGAGTGTGGTTAACATCCCCTTTATGACCACTATGGGTCTAGCCGGAGCAGCTTCTATTGCGGTAGCGGCATTTCTTTCTGTGACCCTGACTCCAGCTATTCTCGGCATTGCTGGCACAAAAATATTTGGGCGTAAGACCGCCGAAAAAATAGCCGCCGCCCAAGAAAAGGGTATAGAAAAACATCATACCATCAGCCACCATACCTTCTGGTACAAGTGGGGCGAGAAAATTACCAGACATCCAATTCTCGCCATCGGGTTTAGCCTAATTATAGTTGGGCTGCTGGCTTTCCCAGTTACTGCCATCACCTTGGGTCTTCCTAATGACCAATATTCCGCCCCTTCTACCACCCAGCGAAAGGCTTACGACTTGTTAGCAAACGCTTTTGGCGTAGGTTACAATGCACCACTTGTCGTTCTGGCAGAAAATGTTCCTCCAGTGACCGAGTCCGACCGGGCTGCTGTGCGAAGTGCTGTGACTGCCGAGTACCAGAAACAGTTGGATGCTGCTAGTCAGGCGCAAAAGGCTAAATTTGATAAGCAAGCTGCTGAGGCTACTACTCCAGAATTACAAGCTAAACTACAGCAAGATATAGCAGCGGCTCAAGCTGATGGTCAAAAGCAGCAACAAACTGCCCAAGCCCAGCTTGAGGCGCAGATAGCCCAGTATTCAAGTTTGGCACAGCTATCTAAAATCGCAACCCAGTTAGGTAAAATCGCTGACGTAAAAATGGCGACCCCAGCTATTGTAACTGCCGATGGTAGTAGTGGTCTTATTCAGATAATACCGGATAGTGCGCCTTCTGACCGGAAGACCTCGGATTTAATCACTTATATCCGTAGCAAGCAGTCTGAGGCAAGTGGCAACCCTACGGTAAAGCTGGGAGTTACAGGTTATACCGCCTTGCAAGACGATATTAGTAATAAACTGTCAGATGCGCTACCAATCTATCTGATTGTAGTGGTAGGGCTTTCCCTAGTGCTGCTCTTGATTGCTTTTCGTTCAATCCTTGTACCGCTCAAAGCTACGTTAGGATTCCTGTTATCGGTAATGGCAATGTTTGGTTCTACGGTAGCTGTTTTTCAATGGGGATGGTTTGGACTTGTTTCGCCGGGACCTATCATCAGCTTTATACCAATCATCGGCATCGGCATTTTGTTTGGTTTGGCGATGGATTATGAGTTTTTCCTAGTTTCAAGCATGCATGAAGTTTATTATAAGACTGGCAACGCCAGACGGGCAGTGGTTTCTGGTTTTAGCTTGGGTGCGAAAGTAGTTACGGCAGCCGCCGCAATTATGGTCGCCGTATTCGGGGGCTTTGCCGGTAGCGCTGACACTAATATCAGACTGTTTGGAGTTAGCCTAGCAGTGGGTATTTTTGTGGATGCTTTTATCGTGCGGATGACATTGGTTCCGGCGCTAATGAGCCTCTTGGGAAAAGCAGCTTGGTGGATACCGAACTGGCTCGATAAGAGCTTACCTAACCTGTCTATTGAAGGAGAGGTTGAGGAAGGCGATTTTGAGGAAGAGGAAGATAGAGTTGAGAATATTAGTACAGCTTCACTGAAATAAACCAACCTTCTTGGCAATCGCTACCCAAACAAAAACCTCCCCTTTCCAAGCAAGGAAAAGGGAGGTTATGTTTCTACAGTTTTATTTTACTTTGAAAGGGCGCTACATCGGGCGAACAGTACACTTGCTCAAACGAGTGGGTTTTTTAGCTCGTTTCTATTATATCTTTTCTACCTCACTTGTTTAGATAGGCTACCTTTTTTGGAGGTCTTCTAAATGTGTTCGGTAGCAAATTTAATGCCAAAAAAGGCAGAAGCGTTGTTAATATCTTGTTAACAAATTTGACGTTATCAATAACAATTTGTTAAAGACTCCTTTATAAATCTAAAGTAGTATAGATAATAAGATTGTGAAATACTGCTCGAAGTGTTTTTTTAGCAATAATTACCGGTGCCAATTTTGCTTTACCGGCATATTGTGCAGGGATAAATCATCTCTGTTTTAATGAAATCCAAGTTTCCTTTCAAGGAGGGAAGATCACTTGTTTAAGAGAACCAAATCGTTGAACCCGAAATTTTTAGTAGCGCTGGCGCTTACTATGCTGCTGGCGTTGGTGTTGGTGGCTTGCGGTGATAATACTGCTACCACCGTTCCTGCCACTACTGCGGCAGCTACCACTACCAAAGCAGCTACCACTGCTGCGGGTACCACCGCCGCTGCTGCTACTACTGCGGCAGGCACCACTGCGGCAGCTACTACCGCCGCTGCTGCTACCACTACTGCGGCAGGTACTGCTGCTGCTTCTGTAACTCCTCCCGGTGGCTATAAAGTTACCGCGAGCGTCACTTTGACCGGATCTGGCGCTACTTTTCCTGATCCGACCTATCAACAATGGCTCAAAGACTTCGTAGCTGTTAATCCCAGCGTAAAATTAACTTACACTGGTGTTGGTAGCGGAGCTGGTCGCAAGAGCTTCTTCGCCGGTGAAACCGATTTTGCCGGTTCCGATGGCTATCCCACCGATGCTGAAATCGCTGACTACAAGAAGCCGATTCTTACCATTCCAATGACCCTCGGCGCGGTAGTGTTGGCTTATAACCTCGATGGCGTAACCACCCTGAAACTCAGCCCTGAAACTATCGGCGCTATCTACACTGGCAAAGTTACCAAGTGGAACGATGCAAAGATTGCTGCTGAAAACGCTGGCGTAACCTTACCTGCTTTGGATATTACCCTTGCTGTTCGCCAAGATGACTCCGGTACTTCTTCTGTTTTCTCTAACTGGTTGGCAGAAGTTAGCCCGGATTTCAAGGCTTTGAACGCTGCTGGCAGTACCCCTAAGTGGGAAGCCGCTGGTCTTAACCCGGTAAAAGCTCCTAAGAACGACGGTGTAACCGGGCTAATCAAACAGACCAAAGGTACCCTCGGTTATATCGAATCTTCCTATGCTCAGGCTAACAATATTCCTTACGCTTTAATCAAGAACCCTGCTGGTAACTATGTAAACGCCAGCGTGGAAGCGATTAGCGCTGCCGCACTTGGTGGTAGCGTACCGGCTAACCTGAAGCTGAAGGTAACCCAAAGTGCCGATGCAAAAGCGTATCCTATTGCCTCGACCACTTGGATTAT
Organism: Candidatus Chlorohelix sp.; assembly: GCF_037138995.1. Classification (NCBI taxonomy): domain Bacteria; kingdom Bacillati; phylum Chloroflexota; class Chloroflexia; order Candidatus Chloroheliales; family Candidatus Chloroheliaceae; genus Candidatus Chlorohelix; species Candidatus Chlorohelix sp. The sequence continues at coordinate 9,290 of NZ_JBAXHI010000060.1, forward strand.
TATCCCTGTAGAAATTGCTACCAAAGATAAAGCCGATGCTCTGCTTCGCTTCTTGTGGTGGGCTACTCAGGATAGCGCCCCGATTGAAGCTGCTAAGAAACTTGGTTACGCTCCGTTGCCGACTGCGGTTCAGGATAAAGTTCGCGCAACTTTACTGACCGTGACTTCCGGCGGTACTCCGGTTCTCAAGTAATTTGAATACTAAAAGGTAGGGACAGGCGCTTATACCTGCTCCCTATCTTTTGGTTTCTATGCTAACTACTAAATTAGCTCACCTAAATTTTAAATACCGTTCTCGTTATTGAGGAGAGTTATAAATAAATGTCAGTTGAAGCCCCTCCTAATCCTAGAAAGAAAAATTCTTCATTTATTTCAAATCCCGGGGATAATGTATTCGTCATAATAACTGTATTTTTTGCGCTGCTTGTAATTTCTTTAGTTATTATCTTTGCCGTGAATCTCTTGACCGGTTCATGGGATTCCATAATAAAGAACGGTATCAGCTACTATACGACTATCGAGTGGTCTGTAACCAACGACACCTATATATTTGGCTCATTGAACTTTATTTACGCTTCGATAGTTACTTCGGTTATCGCATTGATAATCGGTGGCGCAATCAGTATTGGTTCGGCTATATTTCTGGCAGAATATGCTCCTCCGTGGCTTCGTACCCCTATCGCCTTTATGATTGAATTACTGGCAGCTATTCCCAGTATTATCTATGGTTTCTGGGGTGTGCAAATTTTGTCACCGATTTTAGGTGGGCAGGATGGGGTTGAAAGGTTTTTAAGCAAGGTTTTCGGTTTCTTACCAATGTTTGGTGATAAGGTTACCAACACCTTTGGTAAAGATGTAAACGTTTCCTTTAGTGGGCGTGATATTTTCTGTGCCGGGTTAATCCTTTCGATTATGATTATCCCGATTGTAACTTCCATTGCTCGTGACGTGTTACGTACCGTTCCTGATAGCCAGCGCGAGGGAATGCTGGCAATGGGCGCTACCAGATGGCAGGCTATTACGAAGGCAGTATTGCCCTATGGTAAAGGCGGGATTATCGGCGCTTTGATATTAGGGTTAGGACGCGCTATCGGTGAAACGGTGGCAGTAGCTTACCTAATCGGCGGAGCTAGTAGTTACATCGGACCAAATTCTTCAATCTTTTATAGCAGCGAAACACTCCCCGCCAAAATTTCCAATAGCTATGGTGAAATAACCAAAAATACCCAATCTGCTATCATACAGTTAGGTTTTACCCTCTTTGTGATAACGCTGGTTGTTAATATGATTGCGCGGGCAATGGTAGGTAGTCAGGTAATACGCCGCCCTTCTACAAACCAAAACGCTGTATCGAAAGCATTTAGACAGCTTGGTAAGTGGTTTGGGATTTTCTTTTTCCCTCTAACCATAATGGTACTCTCAATATACTTATCCTTGGCAGTTTCCTTAATTATTGTAGCAATCTGGGCAATTGTAAAAGCGCTACGGTTTCTAGAAGTTCGAGCTGCTACTGAAGGCAAGCCTTTTCCACACCTCTTAGCCTTGATAGGAAATCCGAACAAATCGTATGGCTTCCGCAAAAACAGCGACAAAATAATGACTGTGCTGATTTCCCTCGCAGCAATTATTGCCATTATCCCGCTCGCTAGTATTTTGATACTAGTTACGGTCAAAGGCTTACCTATAGTTTTTCAGGATGGCTTTTTGCTAGGTAATCAGCGTATTGCTCCTTACGGCATAGGTCATGCCATTTTAGGCACTTTGATTATGACCGGATTGGGCGCGGTAATCGGCATACCGATTGGTATCCTTGCAGGTATATACCTTGCCGAATTTGGTAGAGGGCGTTTCGCAAGTCTGGTGCGCTATACCGCAGACGTATTACAGGGTATTCCCAGTATAATTATGGGTATTGTGGTATATACAATTGTGGTTCAAGCGCGTTGGTTTAGTGACCCTAGCTTGACCAGCCCATATAATGGAATAGCTGCTAGTGTTGCTCTAGGTATAATGATTGTACCGATTATTACTCGCAATACGGAGGAAATACTCAAGCTTGTTCCCAATAATATCAGAGAAGCGGCATTGGCATTGGGTATTCCTCGTTGGCGTGCGGTAGTTACGGTGATTATACCAGCAGCTTTCAGCGGTGTGATGACGGGCATAATCTTAGGTCTGGCGCGTATTGCCGGCGAAACCGCCCCGTTATTGCTAACTGCGCGTGGTAATAGTTACTTACCTGACTCGCTACAGCAGCAATATCCCGCTGTAACCTTGTATATCTTCTTGCAGCAAAATGCCAATAAACCGGAAGAAATTGATAGGCTTTGGGGCGCGGCATTTATGCTCGTTTTGATGATTATGGTTTTAACTTTGGGTGTGCGCTACTTGACCAGAAACAAGCTAGGCACGCGCCTTTCCAACTAGGTGGTATGCTCTGCAAAGTAATGCGCTACATTTATAAATCACATTAAATTTTGTAGCTTGAGCTTTACTACCATAGCATTGTAACTGTATAATAGCATTGTAGATATAACAAAGGAATAGCACTAATGAGCGCTGAAGCCCCCATATTAAACGGCGTTAACCGTAAGGGACAAGGCATTGACATCCAAAAAGTAAATATATTTTACGGAAAAAAGCAGGCTGTCCGTAATGTAAATTTGCAAATTGAAGCAAACAAAATCACTGCTTTTATCGGACCGAGCGGTTGCGGGAAAACCACCCTTCTACGCAGCCTGAACCGTATGATTGAAACCATCCCCGGAGCGCGGGTTGAAGGCAAAATCATGCTGGATGACCGGGATATAAATGAAAAAGGCTTTGATGCTGCCTTGGTGCGCCAGAATATAGGTATGGTGTGGCAACGCCCTAACCCCTTCCCTTCCCTTTCAATTCGCGACAATGTTATTTCAGGTTTGAAGGTAGTTGGAGAAAGCAATCAGAAAAAGCTCGATGCAATAGCCGAAGACTGTCTTCGCCGCGCCTTTTTGTGGGATGAAGTCAAGGACAAACTTGATCAACCCGGTACTTCTCTTAGCGGTGGTCAACAACAACGTCTCTGTATTGCACGTACAGTCGCGGTGGAGCCTGAAGTAATTCTTATGGATGAACCTTGCGCTGCTCTAGACCCTCTTTCGACTCTTCGTGTTGAAGAATTAATGCTGGAGTTGAAAAAGAGTTATACCATTGTGATTGTTACTCACAATATGCAGCAGGCAGCTCGCGTTAGTGACAAGACTGCTTTTATGCTTGCAGGCGAAGAACGCATTGGCGAGCTTGTAGAATACGCTGAAACCAAAAAGGTATTTACAAACCCTAGAGATGAGCGTACAGAAAGATATATCAGTGGGCGCTTCGGTTAAAATCGAAAATGAAAAAGTAAATCAAGGAGTGTGTATGTCTGACAGCCTAGTGGGGCAAATTAGCACGGGCATAAAAATCAACACAGTAGTTACCGGAATCGCGGCTGAAGCGGCTGAGGAAAGCGCTACTGGATTACAGACCAAATTCGAAGTCGCAAGCCTTAATTTCAATTACGGTAATTTTCAGGCTCTGCATAATCTGAATGTGCATATTCCCTCTCGACGCATCACTGCCATTATAGGACCTAGCGGCAGTGGTAAGACTACCTTCTTACGCTTGCTTAATCGCATGAGCGATATGACACCGGGTTCATGGCATACGGGTGAAATCCGTCTTGATGGAATTGACATTTTCTCCTCCGACCTGAATGTTGTTGCTTTACGCAAGCGTGTAGGTATGGTTTTCCAGAAGCCTAATCCATTTCCTAAAACCATCTATGACAATATCGCTTATGGTCCTCGAATGCACGGCACTCATAAGAAAAAAGCGGAGATGGATGAACTGGTAGAGCGTTGCTTACGGCAAGCCGCGTTGTGGGATGAGGTAAAAGATTCTTTACATAAATCTGCATTAGCGCTTAGCGGTGGGCAGCAGCAGCGTTTGTGCATTGCTCGTTCAATCTCAGTTGAGCCGGAAGTAATTTTAATGGATGAACCCGCTTCTGCGCTTGACCCGATTTCCACCATCAAAATCGAAGAATTGATGATTGACTTGCGCCGCAAATATACAATCGTGATTGTTACCCACAATATGCAACAGGCGGCACGTGCCAGCGATTATACAATGGTGTTCGTAATGTCTCCTTCTCGCGCTGGAGAAATTGTTGAGTTTGGAAAAACCCAAGATATTTTCACCAATCCTCAGCATGAGAAGACCGAGCAATATATTACGGGGCGCTTCGGCTAGAACTAGATTTAGCTTAACTCTTTTCCCTTCTTTCGATTCCAGAAGAGGGGAATTTTTTTTACATAAAATGTTCCGGGCGTGAGTTCTGTTTATCGAAAGCGGCAATTTCGTGTTCGTGGATGCCGATGAGGTAGAGCAACACATCTAGGCTGGGCTGGTTGATGGAGAGGTCGGCGGCTTCGCGCACAATTGGTTTGGCGTTGAACGCTACGCCTACGCCCGCCGTTTCTAGCATTAGCAGGTCGTTCGCGCCATCTCCCACCGCTAACGTTTGCGCTAATTCGATTTCTTCTTTTGCCGCTACTTCTTTTAGCAAACGCGCCTTAGCTTGCCTATCTACAATTGCGCCGGTCACTCGCCCGGTCAGCTTGCCGTCCTCAATCTCAAGGGTGTTGGCGAAAGCGTAATCCAACCGCAGCCGTTCCTTAAGGATGTCGGTTACAAAGGTGAAGCCGCCGCTGACGATGGCGGTTTTATAGCCGAGTAATTTCAAAACCTTAATGAGGCGCTCTGCGCCGGGGGTGAAGCGAATCACCTTGAACACTTCCTGCAAGCGGTCAGCGGGTAAACCTGTCAGCAACGCCACGCGCTTGTGCAACGCGCCCACGAAATCGAGCTTGCCCTCCATCGCTTCAAGCGTAATGGCGGCAACCTGTTCTTCCACTCCGGCTATTTTCGCAATCTCATCAATTACTTCGTTCTGGATGAGGGTTGAATCCACGTCCATCACAATCAGGCGCTTGCTGCGGCGGTAAAGGCTTTCGGGCTGTACCGCAATATCAACCTGTACGGCATTGCTGACGGCAAAAAGCGCCTGTTTTAGCTGCGCCTGTCCCAGACCTTTGGGCGCGTAAACGGTTAGCTCGATTGCTTTTAGCTGGTGTTCGGTCAGACGAGAAATGCGGGTGATGTTTGCGCCCATCTGCGCCAATGCTCCGGTGATGGCTTGCAGGGCATGGGGCTTGATAATGGGAGCAAGGCAAGTAACGGCGTACAGATTGTCGCTGTTCGTAACATGCGCCGGGTTGAAGGGCTGTAGATTGATGGTTAGGTTTAGCTCAACCGCCAACCGCTCTAGTTTGTGTAACAACGCCTGTTGCTCTTTGCGGGGCAGTTCGGCGTTGCGCTTGGGCAAGCCGACATCTAGCGCCATTACCAGCAACGGTGGGATGGTAACTTGCTGGATGTCCAGCAAATCCGCGCCTTCCTCGTCTAGCAATTGGCATATCGAGGAGGTAACGCCGGGTTTGTCGCGCCCGGTGATGGTCAGCAACCATCTAGCGATATATCTCCCTACTTCAACATCGGTAGTAGTATTATTATTGCTGCCTATTGTTGTATCGCTCATTTGCCCGCGCTCTGCTCAATTATGACTGTAAAAGGGATGCTAATAAAAGTGTATTAGATTAGGGCGCATTCCGAACCGCCCGGATTTTTCACGATTAATCATAAAGGTTGCGCGTTAGACGGTCAAGCGCGGACTAGGCAAAAAACCGTCAACGGGCAGCGATTTTCAATTCAAGCTGGTGAATCACCTGCCCCAACGCGCTTTCCGCTCCTTCCAGCAGCATTTCGCCCAAACCGGGATGCCAGTGCAGGGTTTCGGCAAGGTCGGTCAGGGTTGCGCCCATCTCGATTGCCAGAGCCGCTTCGCCGATTAGGTCGCCGGAGCGCGTACCGACCAGCGTCACACCTAGCAGCGCGTCATTTTCCGC
>NZ_JBAXHI010000061.1:0-14107 GCF_037138995.1 Candidatus Chlorohelix sp.
TATTGTTTAGACCCCTCCCTTGTTGCTTCTTAGCTTGATGCCTATGGGGCGGTTCGTGAACCGCCCTTCTTTTATTGCCACATCACCAACAAAAAACGCCACCAAACGAGGGTGCATCGCGATGCGCCCCTACAAAATCACCTAGCACCCTTGTCCAAACCCCTTTGAGAACCGTTTTATAGAGGACAATTCCTTTCTTGCAACAGCCCTGCGTCCCTTTTCTAAGTTGGCAGCATTTTAGAAGCCGAATCCCCTCGATTTAAACCTTTGCTTAAAGCTTTCGGTAGCGCTATCAGAGCAAATGAGGGCGTTGCAAAAAAGAGGAAACCGCCTTGAAAGCTGTTTTCTGTTATAATCAATCCCGAATATTGCTGAGTTTTTAAGAATTTAGAGGGTAAATTCGCTTACTGAGGAGAGAAACGTGCAATCCCAAAAAGTTCGGGTCTTGGTTTTACGTACCGCTGGAATTAACTGCGATCAGGAAATGGTGGATGCTTGGCACAAAGTAGGCGCACAGGTTGACCTGAAACATATTAATGAGATTGCCGGAAAAGATTCGACTAAAAGCCTAGAACGATACCAGATAATGGCTATACCGGGCGGTTTTTCCTACGGGGATGATTTGGGAGCCGGTAAGCTAATGGCAAACGAGCTGATGTTTCGAATGAGAGAAGCCTTTTTATCATTCGTTGAAGCTGGCAAGCCTTTGATTGGTATCTGTAACGGGTTTCAGGTTCTGGCAAAAGCTGGCTTGTTTGGCGATATTACGCTGACCAATAACGCTTCCGGCAAATTTGAATGCCGTTGGGTACATCTAAAGGTTGAACCCGATAGCAATTGCATCTTCACCAAAGGACTGGACAAGCTATACTTGCCGGTAGCACATGGTGAAGGGCGCGTAGTGGTAAAAGATTCTTCAACTCTTTCGGAAATTGAGAAGAACGGGCAGGTTGCCCTGCGCTATACCAATGAATTTGGTAATGCGCCGGAATATCCCGATAACCCGAACGGTTCGGTAGCACATATCGCGGGAACCAGCAATAGCAAAGGCACTGTTTTTGGCTTGATGCCGCACCCGGAACGGTTTATTTCTCCGCTCAATCACCCGCGCTGGACTCGTATTAAAGGCAGTGAGGGCGAAATCCAAGAGGGAGATGGCGCGAAAATATTCCGTAACGCAATTGAATACGTTGCCGGATAAAGGCTGCGCCCCGTTTTTCAGTGAAGAAGTAAAAGAGGTAGTAAAGCAATGCAAGATATACTCAAAACCATAGAAGAATGGCGCGAAGCGGGCGAAGATATTGCCCTCGCTACAGTGGTAAAAACCACCGGACCCGCCCCGCGCTTTGAAGGCTCCAAAATGGCAATCACCCGAAGCGGCAAATTGGTCGGTTCGGTTAGCGGCGGTTGCGTGGAAGGGGCGGTTTTTGAAGAAGCCCAGAAAGTGCTAAAATCCCGCAAACCCAAATTGCTGAAGTACGGTATCAGCAAGGAAACGGCGTGGGATGTGGGGCTTGCATGCGGCGGTGGAATTGAAGTCTATCTTACGCCGCTGGAGTAAACGCAATGTCTTTCTACCAGAAAATACGCGACCATATTCAGCGTGAGGAAATGGTCAGTCGCGCTACGGTGGTACATGCTCCCGATGGTACAAATATCGGCGCGGAAATGCTAGTCTATCCTGACGGTATAACCGATGGTTCGCTTGGCAACGCCACCCTTGATGCCGAAACGATTAAAAATGCCGTCTCACTGATGCAGCACACCGGCTCGAAAACTTTCCCAATTACTACCGATTTGGGCGATTTTGAGGTTTTCGTGGATGTCTTTCCACCACCGCCTACTTTGTTGGTTTTTGGAGCGGTGCATATCGCCATTCCGTTGGTAAAAATGGCTAAAGAACTCGGCTTCCGGGTAAAAGTCATTGACGGGCGCGAGAAGTTTCTGACCAAAGAGCGTTTCCCCGAAGCAGATGAGCTTATCTTTGCATGGCCCGATGAAGCGGTCGAGCAACTCAAGATTGACAGTAACACCTATATTGTAATCCTGAGCCATGACGAAAAGTTTGATGAACCAGCGCTGCAATCCACCTTGCCCAGTCAGGCGCGTTATATCGGAGCAATTGGCAGCCGTACCACCGTTGCCAAGCGGGTTGATAGGCTTAAGAAGCTTGGGCTTACTGAGGAGCAAATATCCAAAATCCACGGACCGGTGGGCATTGAAATCGGCGCGAAAGAACCAGCCGAAATTGCAGTCAGTATTTTAGCCGAGATTATCGGGGTTAAGTACGGGGTGGTTAAATAAGCACTTTCAATTGAGGCGGATTACGAGTTTTAAAAGGGGCAGGGTTTAACTGAACCTTTTTTATAGACCGAGCAACGCTTCGGCTTCCGTCTCGAAAATGGTGAACACTTTATCCAGCGCCATCAGTTCAAAAATCGAGCGCGGACCCGGTTGTAAGCCTATTAAGCGCAAATCGCCGCCCTTTGCTCGTAATTGCTTCATCCCACCCACCAGCGCTGCTACTCCGGCGCTATCAATAAAGTTCACCCGGTGTAAATCTACCAACAGGCTGTTTATACCCCGTTCGCTTTGTTGCTCAAGCGCCTTTGTCAGTTGGTCTGCGCCTTCTTCATCCAACCGCCCCTGCAAAGAAATAATCCCGATTCTAATAATTATCTCGCGCTGTTCAATATACACGCATTATCTCAATTTCAACTCGCGCTTGCGAAGGTCATCCACGCGCTGTTTGACAGCGTTGATATAGCCGTTCACATCGTTATTATCTTCTTGGGGAGCATATACCGGAATGATTTGGTCAAGCGTCCGCGCCCCATTGTCACTGTATTGTTTTAGGAGACGCGCCCAATCCACCACGCCTTCAGTCCAGTTTGCATATAGCCGAAACGAGCCGTTTGTGCTAGTCTGATAACAATTATAACCGGGAGTACAACGGATATTACCCACCGAATGGGTTATTGCTGCCACACCTTGATTACCGCCGGAAGATTCGTGTTCAAAAAAAGCCAGCATTAGAGCCGGGTCGCAACCTTCTTTCAAACAGGCATCATACATCTGGTCTGCTTCAGATAATGCTGGGCTGTTCATTTCTTTGAGAAAAGCTTTGAAATTTGTACGGGTAACGGTGGGGTCAGCGATGGGGTTATAGCTTCCGGTTGAAACAATAGTTACATCCCCAACTCCGGCGATGCTGACATTACTCTCATTGCTGGTGTAAGGACGCAAAAGCATGTACAATGCCATCAACCCGATAACAAACCCTATCAGTAAAGCAAGGCTAGAAAGAATACCGCGCTCTTGTTTGCTACCGTAGGATAAAGTAGCCAACACCGTTAAATATTGGCGTTGCTGCTGCTGGATAAGTTGCTGGTAAGCTTCTTCAAGGTTAACAACTCGCATCGGCTGTGAAGGTAAATTTAAAACGCGAGTTTTCACCAACGCCGAACCCTGAATCGCTACTCCGTAAGGGCTACCAACTTCATCGAACCAGATTACTTCTCCGCTCCGGGAAATGGCAAAGCACGAAAAAAGCCCTTCACGGCGGTCGCCCTTTTCCAGTTCTTGCAGGATGTCGAGCGCCTTCTCATATTCTTTGTTGGGAATCGGACGTTGCAACATTTTGGCTGTCACACACAGGGCAGGACACGATTATACGTGTCCGGTTTTATTTATAAAATCTTATTACTGGGCAAAAGCTGGAGGGACAGGGATTTGACTGGAGTTAACGCCTTCTGAAAAGTGCTTGCGCCAATACCGATAATACCATTGCAACTCTAGCTCATCGAAAATCTGGTAAATATCCGCTCCAGATGAGGGCATATATTCGTTCCCATGCACATGGGGGAATACGGTTTTTGCCAAATACGCGCCGAACAGCGCCTTTTCTTTGGGGCTAATAGTGCTAAGGAAATCTCCTCCAGTTACGATATGCGACACGGGCGCATTAATCGTTCGGATTTGCTGGGTTGCGGCACTGTTTAGCAAAGTTGGCTGTTTGCCCTGCGACAACTGGTTGTGTTCATCAACGATACCCAGCGCGGAGAGTTCCAACGGGCGGGTCAGATATTTTGGCGCATCCGGTTCGGTAATATCTACAAAGCGGGGCTTGCCATAAGTCTCTAAATTATAGCTAATCATCTCGGCAATTGCGCTGGGTGGTAGTTTCCACAACAACTGGTTTTCGTCCTGTTCAGTTTGCGGCTTCTTAACCGTTCTATCAATGCGGTTTCCTGCCGGCAAACTGCGATTGGTGTTTGAGGCGCGATACCGATTTTGCAACAATGCCATATGTACATCTGGCGGTAGCGCTGCAAAAGTATTGCCGCTGAAATCATACGCCCAAGCATCCCCGCCCAAATCGGGTGGCACAAGCTCAGGATGATTCTGGGAGATTAGGTTGACAACCGAGTCGTGAATCGGTACAAAGCGTTGCGGATTAACTGAAAGTTGCTTCCACACTTTCGCGGTTTTCGAGCGAGCGCTATCTCCCGCGTCAATCAGCATTTCTTCGGCGATAGCGTTCAAGCGTTCTTCCACTTCCCGCCGAATCTCTTCACTGGTACTGGTACGCATTACGGAGGCGCACCGCAATAAAGTCAGAAAGTTAAGTATCGAAAGTAGCAAAATAGTCAGCCCGGTCACTTGATCGCGTGCAAGGTAACGCAAGGCGGAGTCAAGGTTGGTTTGCTCGGTAACGCTCAGAAATAACAGCATGAAGTCAATCGCAATAGAAGGCAGCAGCGTAACTAGCATTATCCACCACCAGATTGACCCCCGCATGAGTCTTACTTTTAGGCGGTCGGGATGGCGTAACCACACTACCTGCGCCATTTCGGCTATAATCAAGCCTTGAATGACGATAGCAATGACAATCACCCCGATTGTGCCGATTATCTGCAAGAATTGTTCGCCTTTTAGCAGATTATCAAAAATCGGGATACTGCGGAGACCTTTCATAGCGATGAACACTGCCACGAAAGCTTGATATGCCAAAGACAGAAGAAGAACAAGACTAAAGTTAAGACCGAGTTTATGCGTGTACATCCACAGCCCACGACGTACCGCGCCCATATCGGAGGCTGGGCGGTCATCCACATCTTTAGGCACGTAAGCAATCACTCGCTGCTCGTTATTCATTTTCTACCTTCTTAAAACCATTATCTAGAAAAGGGTACATTTCGGGTTTTAGAATTGTTATACACAACTTGTCATAATTATAACAAACAAGGAATCTTATGACAAGTTAAGATTTCTATAAATTTATACCTATTTTTTTCAATGGAAGGATTTATCATTCGTGGGTATTTATATTACTTTATGCGGCAACATCGGCGTTGGCAAAACCACCCTTGCTAAAATAATTGCCTCCCGTTGGCGTTGGAAATTATACGAAGAAACGGTTCAAGACCACCCTTATCTGGCAGATTATTATGCCAATCGAACTCGCTGGGCGCTTGGTTCGCAACTGGTTTTCCTTGAACGCACCTTTCGCCAGCAAATAGAGATTACCAGCGGTGACTCTAATGCGGTGCAGGAGCGCAGCGCGGCTGAAAACCTGAAGGTATTCGCCCATAGCCTTAATTCGCAAGGCATTTTGCCCAATCGAGAATTTGCCACCCTCAACGACCTTTACAATATGCTGGAAGGGTTGGTACGCCCTGCCGATTTGCTGGTATATCTACGCGCCAATGAAAACACTTTGATGCAACGTATTGCAAAACGTGGGCGTTCTTTTGAGGCTGCCGGGGTAAATCACGCTTATCTTGCTTCGCTCAACAAAGGTTACGAACGCTTTTATAATGAATACTATGCCGGTCCCAAAATAGATATAGATATGAACCGCTACGATGTTGAAACGCAACCGACCGATGCCGATGAAGTTCTCTGGAAAATTTCGGAAGCGTGCGGCTACGACCCAACCCTAGTATTATTTTAGTACAAGCGTTCGTATTTGTAAAGGGCTTATTTCAAATCTATCAGGGATTATGCAAACAAAGCGTCTATTCTACCAACGCGCTAGGCATAATCTGGCAAAATATATAGTTTTGGTTGCGTTCGTAGATTAACTTGTAATCCGCTCGCTGGCGAAAGCGGTTAACCTCGTCTGCCAGTTGTGATTGCTTTATCGGGTTACGTTCAACTTGAAGTGAAATAATAACATAATCCGTTATCACATCCGGCTGAGACACTTCCGGCGAGAGAAGGGTTGCAATAGTTTCCCGATGCGTAAGATGCGGAACCAAAGAATCGCTGGCTAGTACACTTGCCTCTGGCGGTATCAGGCGCAGAGCTTCCCATACCGAACTCCGGTCTTGGAATAGATAGGCTATATTTGTAACGCCATTCCTGATTAAAGGAGCATAAACAAAAGCATTGAGCAAAAGTATAATTGCCAACCCTAGCTTTAAAAGGGTTTTTGGTAGGTAAAATTTACCCCAACGCCCATTTTGACGCTCATAAGTTGCTAGAGCTAGGATTATCGCATAGGTATAAAAGGGGGTCAGGATTACACTATAGTGGTAATATACCAACCAGCGTAAGGGGGAAGGATTAAGAAACCGCTCAATAACATTCGGTATCAGAATCAAGAGCAAGGTTGGTCGAAAAAAGAGTGCGCCACCACAGGATATAAAGAAAATCAGCCAAAGTTCCCGCTTAGAAGGCTCTCCAAAAAAAGCGTTGAGAAGTTTGCCGGGGTCTTGAAGTGAATTATTTACCACTTCACTCATGCTATGACCCAGTTCGCCGTAATCAGTGTAGTAGTACGGATGACCTGCGACTAAAGGTATAAGCAGATTTAGCTCGATAAAGAATAAACCAAAACCGCCTAAAAATAATCCGGCATGCATGTAACGTTGTCGAGGTTCGTGCCATCTGGTAATTAAAGCATATAAAGCCCAAAAACTGAGATAGACCGGAAAGGTTTCTTTACAAAGTAGCGCCAGCCCCAGAAAAGCTAGGTAGCGGGCGGTATAACGTGCCTCGAAAGCCCAAACCGCCCACATAAAAGCAGCCGCTGCAATGGTATCGGTGTGAAAATCAAAGTCCAGCGCGGATTGAACGCCGAAAAAAAGGGTGAAAAATATAGGCGGATAATTGCAAAGGTTGGTTTTTAGGTATTTTCGGGACAGGTGGTATGCCGGAAAAGCGCCGCTCATTATGGCTAAGACCTGTAATACAAGCAAGGTTTCCGGACCGTTCCAAATCCAATAGAAAGGGGCAGCCAACGCCAACACCAATGTAAAATGATCGCCCAGCAAATTCACCTCTTTTATTGAGGAATAAGGGGCTTCTAGGCGACTGTAGCGCCAAGTTCCCTGATCAAAAATCCCCAAATCATAGGCATGGGTGTCAAATGAATACTGACGTATCAGAACAAGAAATATAAATAAAGCGGTTAAAAAACCTAGCCACCACCAAAGCGCTTTGGATTCCTTTTTGTTAAAAGACAATTTCTAGCTTTCAAAATGAGCCTAAAAATAGAGACAAGGGGTTTATGCCCCTTGCCTGAAACGAAACCCCTATGAGCTTTCTTTGTAAAATATGCAAAACCAAGCTCAGAATGTTAATCGCGCCCGATTAGCTCTTTGGCGATAACGGTACGCTGAATCTGGTTAGTCCCTTCGTAAATTTGCTTGATTTTAGCATCGCGCATCAGCTTTTCAACCGGATAGTCGCGAATATAGCCATACCCGCCGAAGATTTGCACAGCATCCGTGGTAACTTTCATCGCTACATCACTTGCTAGGACTTTCGCCATACTGGCAATTTGGTTTAGAGGCGCACCGCTATCGGCTACTCTGGCGGCTTGCCATGTCAAAGCGCGTGCAGCCGCAATTTGGGTTGCCATATCCGCCAGCATAAAAGCTATAGCCTGATGTTTGGCAATCGGTTGCCCGAAAGTTTTCCGCTCTTTAGCGTATGCCAACGCATAATCAAACGCCGCTTGCGCCACTCCCAAAGCGGTTGCCGCCATAGTCACGCGGGCTTCTTCAAGAGCGCGCATCGCTCCCAAAAAGCCCTTGCCCTCTTCCGAGAAGCGATTCTCAATCGGGACGCGCACATCCTCAAAGATTACATCCCCGGTGTGGGCGCAACGAGTTCCTAACTTCTTCTCTTTTTTGCCCGCGCTCAGACCCGGAGTTCCGGCAGGTACAATGAAAGCGCTAATACCCTTGTGACGTAGGCTGCGGTCGTGGGTAGCAAACACGAAATAAACTTCAGCTATACCGCCGTTAGTGATAAAACATTTGCGCCCGTTAATAACGTACTCGTCACCATCGCGGCGAACACTGGTACGCATATTCGCTACATCGCTACCCGCTTCCGGTTCGGTAAGGCAATAGGCGGCAAGATTGGCTTTAGCGCTATTGGCAATGATTGAAATCCACTTCTTAAGCTGTTCCGGGCTGCCCATTTTCATCATGGGCGTACCGGCAAGGTGAGTCGCTCCGATAATATCGGCTACTCCGGCGCATCCCCACGCTAATTCTTCCAGAATAACGCACTTGGTTGAGATGCTAGTTAGCCCAAGCCCTCCGTACTCTTCTGGATAGGGATAGCCGAAAAATCCGGCTTTGGCAGCTTTGTTAATCAAATCCGTGGGTACCTTCTCAGCTTCATCATACTCTGCTGCAACTGGGCGAATTTCCTTCTCGGCAAACTCTCGCGCCCACGCCTTGATTTCGATTTGGTCTTTGCTTAAATCCACATCAGACATTTTGTTTGCTCCTATTTACCCTTATAATCGGGTTTGCGCTTTTCTACGAAAGCTTTCGCGCCTTCTTTCTGATCTTCGGTAGCGAACAGGTTAGCAAAGGCGAGTCTTTCAATTAGAATCGCGGTATCAATTGGCACGTCTGCCCCTTGATTAATGGCGGCTTTCGCCAGCATTACCCCAATCGGGGGCTTGCTGGATAGTTTCTTTGCCCAAGTTATAGCTTCCTCTCGCAATTGTTCCACCGGGACAATCTTGTTTACCAGACCAATGCGATAAGCTTCCTGCGCGTCAATTTGCTCACCGAGCAGTACCAGTTCTTTAGCTTTGGTCATCCCCACCAAGCGAGTGAGTCGTTGAGTACCGCCCGCGCCGGGAATAACACCGATATTTATTTCGGGTTGTCCAAACTTGGCATTTTCGGCGGCTATCCGAAAATCACAACTCATTGCCAGTTCGCAACCGCCGCCAAGCGCAAAGCCAGAAATTGCCGCGATGGTAGGTTGGGGCATGTTGGCAGTGTAATCCCACATATTGCCCGCGCCAAAGGTTTTGAACATATCAACATTCGTAGCTTCAACAAAACCGCTGATGTCTGCGCCAGCAGCAAATGCCTTTGGACCACCGATGATAATAATCGCCCGGATTTCAGGGTCATTGCGGACGCTAGAAAGCGCGTCCACTACCTCGTTACGCAAGGTTGCATTTATGGCATTAAGCTTGTCTGGGCGATTGAGGGTAATAATAAAGGTATGTTCCTCACGCTCAGTCAGAATTGTCTCGTAAGCCATATTATCCTCCATTAAATATATTTTGCCGGGTCAAACGCCCTACTTGTTATAATCGTAGAAACCGCGTCCTGCTTTGCGCCCAACCCTTCCTTCTTTGACCATTTCTTCGAGGAACGCAGGGGGTTTGAAACGCTCGTCTCCGGTTTCTTTATACCTTTGCAACATCACGAAATTCCAAATATCCAATCCGCTAAAATCCGCCAGTTCAAAAGGTCCCATCGGGTGATTCAAGCCCAATTTCACGGCTTTATCAATGTCCTCGAAAGAGGCATAACCGCCGCCATAGAGACTCATTGCCGCTTCCATCATATGCGAGAGAATATAGTTGACGATGAACCCAAATACTTCTTTTTGCATCAGTACCGGTTCTCGCCCGATGCGGCGGGTCAGTTCCATTGTAACTGCGATAGTCTCATCGCTGGTATCAGGACCTTTGACAACTTCTACCAATTGCATTACCAGCACCGGGTGAAAGAAATGCATGTTGCATGCTTTATCCTTGCGTTGGATTACATCGGCGATTTTGCTAATAACTATGGTGCTGCTATTAGAAGCAAGAATAGTATGGGGCGGACAAATTCTGTCAAGATTCTTGTAAAGCTCGTGTTTGGCTTCCAAATCTTCGAAAATAGCCTCGATTACGAAATCAGCATCACCAGCGGCTTCTTCCAAACTAGTAACTGCTTTAACCCTCGATAAGGCTTCATCGCACTGTTCTTGCGTCAGTTTGCCCTTATTGACTCTGGATTGTAGCAAAGCGCGATTTCCGGCAAGGGCTTTATCCAAAGCAGGGGCGATAGCATCAGTCAACGTTACATCATAACCGTTCAAAGCACACTGCTGGGCAATCTGGGAACCCATTGTACCAGACCCCACCACACAAATCCGACGCACCTGTTCAATTGTCAGGCTGCGTTCATTCTGATTACTTGTCATCTTTGACTCACTTCCTTTTAAAATTTTTTTACCGAAATAAAGGAAACAACCCGCGTAAGCAGGTTTTTCAAGAAGCAACCAACTTCAGAGGCAAATAGATTGTGCAGTAATTCTAACTATGATGAGTATAAGAGACGGAAGCCGCATGGGTCAAGTTGAAAAGGAATCGTAAAAAAATCGCAAGGTAGCATTTAACGGCTCTTTCAGCTAAAATAAGCGTAGTTTTCAAGTAATGGAGGTAGTTTATGCCCGGAAACTTGAGAGGGCAGCTTGAAGAAGCGCGGAGACGGCGCGAAGTGGAACAGCGCGAGTTTGAACGCCAGCAAACGGCTTTGCGCGAGGGCGATATTGCGCGGGGAACGCGTCAACGCATCCTGATAGTGGGTCCATGCGCTTCTGGCAAAAGCTTGCTGGTGGAAGCCTTGCGCCAGCAGGGTTATAACGCCCATTCCGCCGCACAGGAGCATAGCCACGTCAAGGCGATGTGGTTGATGAATAAGCCGAGTCACTTGATTTACCTTGAGGTTGGCATTGAGGCAATCAAACGGCGGCGCAGCATTAGTTGGGGCGCAGAGTTTTTACAGGACGAGAATCTGCGTTTGGCACATGCCCGCGCTCACGCCGATTGCATTATCAATACCAACAACCTGACTCCAGAACAAGTGGCGGCGCACGCTATCACTTTTTTGCGTGAAGCCGGGTTGCGCGAATAATCTCTTAACACCCTAGCAGGGCGCAGATTTTCATCAGGTTATCACCATATATGACACTTCGCTTTTCACTGTTATTGCTATCGTTAATTTTGGCGGGGGCGTTGGTACAAACTGCCCTTCCCTCCTTTGCTGCCGCATCGAATCCCGGTGACGATTGGACGCGCTATGTGGTTGCGCCTCCTGCCCGTGACGTTTTCCCACAGCGTATAGTCAATACTGCTCTCAACGGCGGGACAATAGATACACCGGAAGGGCTATTGCTTCCGGGCGGGGAGGTTGCGACTATCCGGCGCATACCCGGTAGCGACCCACAATTGGCGCTGGATTTTGGCATGGTTATCAGCGGGCGGTTATCGCTACAGGTGGCTGCTTCGAGCGGGGCGGAAGTGCGGGTAGCATTCAGCGAGTCGCTGCGCTTTCTCAACAAAAATACGGATTATAGCTGGAAGGAAAATCACACCTATAGCTGGCAAGCTCCGGCGCAGGGGGGAACGCTGGAAACGGGCGCGGTTTCTTTTCGTTACGTCCTGCTTTTTCTCAATAGCGATGGTTGGGTGAGTGTGGATTACCTAAAGCTACATTTCGATTCGTATTTGGGTACACCTTCTACTTACAAGGGTTGGTTTCTTTCCAGCGATGAACTATTGAATCGAATTTGGTATGCCGGGGCTTATACCGTGAATTTGAACACGCTCGAACCGGAATACCCGAACATAGAGACGGGAGGCGGCGCGTTGCGCGTTTCCAGCCAAAACGGGGAACAGCGTGTATTGTCCAGAACCGGAGCGGATTGGCGCGATTATACCCTTGATATGGAGCTACGCCGTCCCACTGGAGGTTTTGCGGTGGGCTGGATGTTCCGCTCGCCCGATGCCAATAACGGCTATATGTGGCAAATATCGGGTGATAGCGGTGCAACCGTCCTGAAAATGCACGTATTATCCGGCGGTCAATACCGCTTGCTGGAACAAATTCCCTTGCGCTTTGAGGATAATTTCTGGTACACGGTGCGAATAGAATTATCCGGCACGCTCATCCGTACCTTTTTCAACGGGCAACTGGTAAACGAACGATACGATAGCAGCTTTTCAGGGGGGCGCGTGGGTTTCCGGCAGTGCTGCGGCGAGACGGGCGAGTTTAACCGGGTGCAAGTTAGCGCAACCGATGGGCGAACGCTGCTGCTGGATGATTTTAGCGGCGGTTTGGATGCGTGGGATGTGGTGGATACCTCCGGTGTGCTGGTGGATGGTACCAAGCACGACCGGGATATATGGACGGGCGATTTGAGCGTGCAAGGGCGCGTGAGCTACCTGACCCAGAACCGCCCCGGTTCGATGCGGGCTTCGCTTGCACAACTGGCAGCGGTGCAGCGTCCTGACGGTTCGATACCGCCTTCCAGCTATAACGGCTATCAAATTGAACTGTACGATTATAGCGCGTGGTGGGTTTATACGCTTGCCGATTATTATAATTACACCGGAGACCGGGCGTACCTTGCACGCTATTACCCGAATCTAAAGCATCAGATGGAGTGGTTTCCTACTAAAGTCAACCCTTCCGGGTTATTGGTGAAAGACAGGGGCTTGGAATGGTCGTACAGCCTTAACCGGACAGGTGCGGTAACTTATCTGAATATGGTATATTACCGGGCTTTACAAGATGCCGCAAAGCTGGCGGATACGCTTGGACAAAGCGGGGATGCCGCTATCTGGAGAAAGCGCGGCGAGGCTTTGAAGCAAGCGATTAATCAGCATCTGTTCGATAGCAATCGCGGCGTGTACATCAGCGCAGATATAGATTGGGCGCATGTGCCGCAAGATGCGAATGTGCTGGCGGTGTTATTCGGGGTTGCTCCGCCCGAACGGTGGGGCAGTATTCTGAAATATGTGAAGGATACTATGTGGACGACCTACGGCTCAACCACTGTAGATGTTTCCTACGGCTTGAATAATATGCACGACAAGCGCATCTGGCCCTTTATGGGTTATTACGAGGTGGAAGCCCGTTTCGCGGCGGGTGATGAAATTGGCGCGTTGGATTTGTTGCGGCGAGAGTGGGGGCGTATGTTAGAGCAAGACCCAAACTACACTACATGGGAATGGATGACTGCCGATGGTCTGCCGGAAAGCCCCGATGACAGCTTGGCGCATGGTTGGTCGGCGGGAGCAACGGCTGCCCTGACCGAAAATGTGCTAGGGGTGCGGATGACTGCGCCCGGTTACGCCAGTTTCGAGATTGTGCCACATCCGGGGGATTTGCAGTGGGCGCAAGGGAGTGTGCCGACTCCGCATGGCGCAATTGAGGTTAGCTGGCAGCGGCGCGAATCGGGCTTTCAGGTAATTTTGGAAGTGCCGGAAGGAACGCTGGCGCGGCTTGGACTACCTAGTATGGGAAATCCGGCGGTCTTTTCCGCTTCCACTAATGACAACGCTTTTCAGCCCTATAGCCCGGTCTATCCGGTGAGCAAACAGGCGGATGGCTATTTTTACATGGATTTACAACCGGGTAGTTATGTGGTAAACAGTTAATAGAGTATGTTGGTAAATCTGCGGAAACTGCAATTGGAGCATAAGCCATGCCTATAAGGGTATTGCCGCCTGAAATCGCTCAGAAAATCGCGGCGGGTGAGGTAATCGAACGCCCTGCCTCAGTAATCAAGGAACTTGTAGAAAATTCCATAGATGCGGGCGCGAAAAATATCCGGGTGGAAATCAAGAACGGCGGGTTGGCATTGATGCGCGTTTCGGATGACGGTTGCGGCATCCCCTTTGAACAAGTGCCAACCGCTTTTGAGCGTCACGCCACCAGCAAAATTGTAGAACCGGACGACCTCTACCGCCTAACCACGCTCGGTTTTCGGGGCGAGGCATTGCCCAGTATCGCTTCTGTCAGCCAAATGACCCTACTCACCCGCCCCCGCAACACCGAGG
>NZ_JBAXHI010000062.1:0-13496 GCF_037138995.1 Candidatus Chlorohelix sp.
TGAAAAACTGGCTGAAGCGGTTCAGCTTTATTTGGCGCCTCGCCAGGAGAAGCAGATCTTGATATTTCTCAATTTTTAATCGAACACCAGCATTAAATTCTTGGCAACATAAATCCACAAGCCAAATCAAAAATAATCGCAGTTGGATTTCGGGCTGGTCTGGCTACCTGATTTCAAAGGGTGATTTTTTTGGAAAATTCTTCTATAAATTCAATGCCTATTGCCTCCACCAATTCTTTATCATTACGGAACTGATTTAACACTTCCTGCCATTCTTGCCGAGCTTGGCTAACCTGAATCGAGTGGCGATTTCGTTCAGCCGCTTGCTGGTTCCTCTGAATTTCTGGTCTTTCCTTAACACCACTTTCCGTTACAGCTTCACCCCATTCCAGATAAGCCAAATCCCATAGTCCTGACTGCTCATAAAGTTGCGCTACCCAGCAGCGGGGTTTAAGAGACAAACCAATTTTGAGTGTGGTTTTGTTAAAATGCAGGGCTGCCGCCAGCACAATTGCTGCCACTTGCTTCTGCTCATTTTTAATATGAAATTCGCCCAGCGCTACCAAAGTATCAAAGTATGTTTGCTTATGTCTGCGCCAGTAGTCTATTTCTACTGAAAGGTTTCGGAAAATAGAAGCCGCGGCATACAGTAATGACGGCTGGGTTAGTTTGTTTATTTGAGGTTTCAAGGCAGAAAGCATCATCTCAGAAGATACTTCTAGGTCGCCCCTTAATAAATTCTGCTGATAACTGAAAGGCAAATTTTCCTCCACAGTCATCTTCAGAATCTCATAAGCCAAATAGGCATTTTCGAGATCAGCCTTAGCCAAATAACGCTCCAAATCTTCTTTTACAGGTATGATGCGCTGCGACATCAGAGAATCGAATAGCTCTCTGACTTGCTTAAACTCAGGGTGTAGCTTTAGCGCGTCCTGTAACAGCTTCATTTTTTCTTCAGGCGTTGCAACATTTTCAGCTTTCTCGAAATACTGGTATGCCCTTTTCATCACCTCTATTTGGTTGAATTCTTTTCCCAAAGAAGCTCGTGGGGAATAATCACGATAGAATCTCAGAAGTTGCTCGCCCTGCTCAAAATGTCCCCCTTCACATAAATGTACAACTTTCCGTGCAAGAATAGGTTGAAGGAAAAAATCCCGATTCGACTCAGAGGTTTTTGTAAGAATGTCGGCTAATTCTTGATTATTATCAAGTAAGCCATGCTCAAAGATTGTGTTCATAACATCTTCAAGTAAGCGTCGGTACTCCGCACTATCCGACGCCTCTTGCAAGTATGCCAAGCAAGAAAGCGCATTCTCCACCGCCCCTGATAGCTTTGGAGAAGCGTTAATTGTCTCTTTTCTTTGCAAATTGAGAAATAGCGTATCCACTCCCTGTACAAATTGACGGTAAGGCGGCTCAAAATTCCTTAATACTGTTGGTAAAATCGTTTCGTCCAGGCTATCCAATCGAGAACTCACATCGGCTAAGCTGTCAGCCAGGAACTTGTCATTATCCACTTCAACCGGAGGAGATTTTTCTACCTTAAACTGTTCCGGTTTTAGGCGTGGGCTTTCAATATTAGGTTGCGGAACAGGTTTCTTATTGACATCAAGTGTTACTCTAGCGGGCAACTGTGAAGACTCAAAAACTATAGTATCGCCCTCCTCCGTTTTCTCGAAAACATCTATTGCAAAAAGACGAGAGGAATCAAAACTCCATTCTCCTTGCTCGTTCCGAATGAAACAGGGGCGGCGGAATAGTTCACTGCTAATGCTCCGGGAGCTTATCATTCTAAGGCGAAAAAGCGACGTGAATATTTCATGCTCGGATAGCCAAGTTCGGTTTTCTTTGGCAGCAGTTTCAAACACATCTATCAGCGTATCGAAAATAGATTTTTTACCAACTGCATCGAGGAAAAGAGCTTGCTTGTCGCCTAGTCGAGTCTCGGAGATAAATACCAGGTCGTCACTTTCACACATAATTTCCATTTCTGGCACAATGGTGTAAACCAGATTGCCTTCCTCATCAATTTCTGCCAATCTGACATCTCGCACTATATGAGGAGTAGGATTGTAGTATATCTGGAACAGATTGCCTACTATAAGCCTCAGATATACCACTCCACCTGCCGGTATATTATTAGCGGCAAAGAACGCCGGTAATTTATCCTGGTTATAGATAATCTGACGCTGTCGATCCAGATATAGAGGAAATTCCTCGTTACTATCAGTACGGCAGCAGAACTGCCCTCCCAACTGTTCAAGCATTGCATCCAACCGGGCAGTTAAAGGTAAAAAGCCCTCATAGCGCATCATAAAGGAAAGAACAAAGCGCACTTCTTCTACCTTGCTATCCTGCTCATCATCAATATATAAATCGAGTTCCTCCTGTTCCAACTGCTCATCCTGTCGTAGTTTGTTAATTCGCGGCTCTAACGCGGGCGAGTTGTAGCCATAACGGCGCGCTAACTTGGTATAGTCGGTCATTATTACCGGGACTTTAGGTTTGGTTCTGCCTTTAAAAACGGGGATATGCTCATTATTGGTGACCGCCTTTTTAGCAGAATTTTCAGGAGCAGTGGGTTTGATGTTCTTTGTTTTACTGTCGTTCTCAAGTTTCGACACCACCGCTGCCGTATCTGGTTTTATCGCTGTTTCCACGGTTGATTCACTATCATCAGGCAAAGAGATTGGATTAGGTGATAATAGGCTTGGTATGGGAAGTTGTAGCTCTTCGTCGCTAGTAGGCTGCTCAATTGAAACGGATTTCTGCCCTAAACCTGTACCAGCCTGCTTTCCCAATTCTGTATCAATAGCTAAATCTTGCTCGGTATAAGGAAGAGTTGCTACCTTATAACTATCAAGCAGTTTTTCAGCCTCTTGGGGAGGATTTTTGAGTAATTCTTTGAGTAGCGGCGAAAGAGTGGAAACATCCAAGGCTGGATTAAGCATTCGAGATAACTCGTGGGCTATGTCAATATACCGAGAATTGCTATCTGCCCTATTTACTAGATACAGGACAGACTCGTTTTCATCAAAAAAGACTTCTGCGCTTTCTATTCTTCCCTGTATTTCACCTTGTGCAGTGGGTATGACATACTGAACCCGAATCTGGTTGGTAAGTCTTACCTGTGCTGTCTTAACCCAATTTAAATCGCGCCAACCCTCGCTTATCCGTTTTCGGTGATGTTCCTGGATTCGCTTAAAGCTACGGTTAAGCAATCTTATTTTAGAAGAAATATCATGTTCAGGGGCGGCAGCGCCAACACTATGCTTGCGTCGTCGCACCACTTCGCTCAGGTTACGTAACCCTAACGCATCAAGAAACGGAATCGCTTCATTACTGGCAAAATCAGCTACCCGCACCTTTTCTCGAATCTCAAACTTTTCCAACAAATCCGGCTGATTATTAAAATAACAATGCTGCGGCGTAATCATACTGCCGGTAGCCTTGTCTATAACCAGCGGTTTTTCTTTAAACTGAGTAAGGCGTTCTTTGCTTAAGAGATTATCTTTTACAGCTTTGGAAAGCTGGATATAGGCTCGATTCACCAATTTTACATCGAGTTCCTCTAGCGGTTTCTGTGCTATCTCACCCAGTACAGCAATATAATCTTCCACTGGGTCGGGTTGGGTGCGCACTCCTAGAGTTGTAAGGATTTTGGCATAATTGCCGGTTTCATCCAAAGACAAATAACAACGGTAATCGCCAAAATTCTCGAAGTAATTGCCTATAAAAGTAGATTGCGGCAGCCAGTAACGAGTCTTACTGGCGTTATAGATTACCGCCTTTCCTTTCAGAGCTTCAATTTCAGGTTTATCGGCGTAACTGTTCAGGTATAGATAAAGCCGATCCTCTACCGGTTTATTGGTTTGACTCAGGTATAGCAAATGGTTGACTACATCGTTAAGCTTTGCTTCTACATTCAGCCCGATAAAGTCGCTAAATTCACGCCGATTTTGCTGGAAAGATAATATTTTAGCCTGACTTTCAATAAGGTAGCGCAACCCAGCCCAATAGAGTTGGTGTGGTTGGTACCAAGTGCTGTTATCCCCATCTGCCGGAAGCCAATACAGATTACGTAAGGACTGGAACATATCTTTTTCGCGCTCAAACCAGTTCACCCAGTTATTATTAATGTAACTATAAACCGACCTTATATGGTTAGTAGCTTCGGGATTGGGTGCCTTGTTCAGGCTAATAGTACGTTGTACGGTTTCTACCAGATTCTGTGCGGTTGGATATTTTTGCAGACCCAGCGCATCGAAAAGAGCATACCAACGAGAAGATTCAGGCACGGGTTCGTTACTATTCGCTGCATTTCGCTCTGGCGGTCGTCGTACCGGAATCTGATACTGGACATGCGGTTGGTTGTAGCCATGTGGAAAAATTGTAGCAAAGGTACTATCGGCAAAATAGACCTCTCCGGGGAGACGATACACCTCATCCACGCAACGTACTAACCGGACACGCCGAAGTGCGGCTAACGCTTCTTTTCCGGCATCCGTTTTAAGCAAGGGAAGCGAATCCTGCAATAAATGCAAAACCTGAAATTTTTGTTTGTCATCCAATTCAGATTCATAGGAGGGTGGTATGTATTTGCGGATGTATTCCAACGGGGTTAATTCTGATATGCCAAGTATCTGGGTAAAGAAACCTCTGGTCTCCTGAGACAGTACCTTCTCGCTAACCAAATAATCCTGCCTGATAATATCCATATCAACTGCGGACACATCCAAAGCTTTTGTGGGCGGGAGGCTGAGTTGCACCTGTCCGGCAGCCGCGCGTAGTGTGCCACGCTGGGTCATAACAATATTTAACAAGCGCAAGACTACCCGATCATGCTCGGTCAATTGGGAATTGCGCCGGTATAGGTAACTATATACTTGTTTCAAAGCCTCCGGATTATTCAACAAGGGATGTACTCCCTTTGTAAGCTCCCAAATTTTCTTTAGTTCCCGCACAAACTGAGAAGTTCCGATAAATTGGACACCAACTCGCTTCAAATATTCCCCCTGCACGCTTGGCAGATTAAATTCTGGGGCTACAAAATTATACTGAGAGCTTTTTAATAACTTGCGGGTTTCTTCGTCCGCCAGATATACTTCCCCACCCACATCCCGTAAGGTATGTTGCTCATCTATTACCAAGGGAAGACCGGTCAAACTAAGGCTAGTTTCCTTACTCAGATAATCCAGCGCCTGTTTTAATTTCTCGCGTGAATTTAATAGTTGATGCGCTGCGGCAATACTTCGACCCATACATTCCGATTTTATCTGATTCAAGATGTCAACCAGCAAAGCTTGAGTAAAAGGAGAAAGCAACGATTCCAGTATTGAGTGATAGTGTTTATTAAATTCGGAATCAACCAGTTTATAGCGGTTGGTATCTCCTGAAACCACTTGACTTGGTACAATCCTCCGAGCTTCTTCACTCAGCCATACAAGATTGTGCCTGCCAAAAGCCCAAAGCCTCTCCCTCTCATCTAAACAAATCGGCGTGCCGTTCAAATGAGGAATTACTTCTCCACGCTGTTCTTTTGGCAAGGAAAGCAAATAATCAAAGACCTTGTAAAGTTTCTCCCTAGTGTTAATGAAAGTAGGGGCATTGGCAAGGGATGTACCATCCAGAATTTTAGAGGTCAGGAAGCGGAAGTAGTCTTCCGGCTGAAGCGTTTTTGCGCCCATTTCTTGTGCCATTGCCTGCACTTCTTGGGGTAGATTGGTGGGCGCAATCTTTTGCATATTGTCTTTAACCAAAGCGTACAGACGTGATGAGTTATCTATCAGCTTTATTTGCCCCGGCATGTTCCATAACTCATCGGTGGTTCTGATAATATCTGCCCTTACGGCAGCCTTCTTGAACTGCTCCACAATAGGCTGTAAAAAATCATGTTTCTCATTGCATTTAATCGGTAGCAGACGATAGAAAGCGGTGGGCGTATCGCACAGGTCTCGCAAATGGGTTAGATTCAGGGAAATCAGCATGCCCAAGCCATTTATTACTTTGTAATTCCAATCGCTACGGGTACTACCATCATCTTTAAGAATACTCTTGCGATTGGAATCGGGGAAGAAGTCACCATTTATATGGAATTTGAAACCGGTATCTATATCGGTCGGTAGGTAATTGTAGAGTGTGCCGGGAAAAGCGCCGGGTCCTGATTGTTTCATACAAAAACCAACCGCGATAGCCGGGTCTTTGACTTTTACTCCATCCTCTTCAAATGGGCTAGCCATATTAGCTTTGTAAAAAACCCATTCATCTGATGCAGACTTCTCCCCATACCTATAGTTGAATTTCCAGCGTTCAAACAAAATATTATTTGGCAAGGTTTCATATTTAACTTTTTCACGAGATACTTGGTACTTAACTACACCTTTCTCCAAAAGTCTGATAGTATGGATGTCTCGCAGGAAAGGTAAAATCCGATAAATTTCCTTACTCATATCTTCCTGAAACTGGTTGATTCGAGACTCTGTCCAAATGTCAGTGCCCAAGTCCCGTGCAACTTCGGTGAGTTGGGTGCGCCACTCGAAATGAAACTCTGTATGAGCAATGACAGAGGAAGGATTTTGATGAAAAAATCCATTACCGCTCAAATCAAACTTTATTGAACGACCGGATGAATGCACTATTGGATGATCGGTTAGCTGGTACACCGATAGGAACCCCGTACCCCAAGTACCAACCATAGTCTGCTTATCTCGCTTGCTACCTGCCGCAATTTCACAAATTGCATTAAAATCAGATTCTGAGAACTTGCTACCATTACTAACAACAAGACGCCCCGGTTGAAAATCGAAGTTAATCCATTTACCACGGGCATCATCCGCATTTTGAACCAACTCACGGGCAACCGCCGCCCCTCCCGCGTAACCTGCCATATAACCTCGAATAACATTTCTCAGGTTAATCTTTATGGGGCGTATTTCGGGAATAGGGCGAATTTCAAGATCCGCCAATGATTTACGAGCTTTAGAGAATTCTGCCTCGCCAAAAAGGGAGTAATATTCTAGCTTCAGTATCAAAGCCTCAACCGACAGATCTAGTCTATTTAGTTTTCGGAGTTTGGTCAGATCTTCAGATCTATTTTCAAAAATGAGGCGTTTCGCCGCTTCCACACCTCCGAATCCATTTATCAGTTGCAACTCACGGGTTGAGTAGTAGCCGATTTTTGCAGCGCTATCATAGTTACTTATCATTTCTTGGTGGAACAGTTTCTTAAGTTTTTCGAAATCAGCCATTCTTAGGTCTCCAAATGTAAATTTTAAGACGTTTTGGTTATACTATTTGTGGTATGCTGCAAATTTCACAAATCACTGTATATCTCAGGTTAATCTTTATCGGGCGTATTTCGGGATTTGTAGGAGAACTATAAGTACCAAGCATTGCGATTACTCAACTTTCCAGCGTAATAATTGACCGCTCACTAACTGAGCTTTGCCCTTTTCGGTCAGGTCAAGATATTGGTAATTCAGATGTCCCTGCTCACTTTCAAAGCTGGCTGTTTTCTCCTGAAGGTAATTTTCTGCCAGCAAGCGCTTCAGGGTATTTTCGAGTACCTCTTCCCCTTTTGGTAATGTTTGGAAAATTCCCCAGTAAGGACAGGCGCGTAATTGTTGTAGGCGCCAGCGCCGCAATTCGGGCAACATGTTATTTTTGACAAGCTGATACTCATTCCCTCGTAGCAAGTTTAGCAACGTGCCACGCCCATAAGGATTGCCACGTCGTTCCATCTGTTCCAGATTCCATTTCACCGACTCTAACAGGCTGAAAGCCGGGTCAAACAGATCGGTAAAGGATAGAACCTCCCGCGAAGTCAACTCACTCCATGGCAAAACCATATCTGGATTACACAGGTCACAGGCTCCACATTTTCCGGTAGTTTCTTCCCCGAAGTAATTGAGGATAAAAGCTCGGCGACAGTTTATTTTGCGTTTCCCTGCGCTGGCGTAGTGAAACATGATTTCCGTTTTCTGTCTCAGCATCTCTTCTTGCTGATAATCACTACGGGTATATACCTCGTTAGCGTTAAGGCGGGATAGCTTCTCTAAAAGGCTACCCTTCTCCCAAGGGCGATATAGCGCTAATCCATGAGTGGCTAGAGTCACCAGCAACGCTTCCAATATTTCCGGTTTCTCGCCGGTAAGTTGCGATAACGTCAATAGTTCGACATCTAACCGGCGGTATATGGGCCAGTTTGCAGCGCTGGCAATTTTGCGAAAGAGGTCGGCTTGAGACAATTCCAACTGACTGATTATTTCCTCCTCATCCGCTATAAGAGTAAGCGCTCCATGGAGGGTAAAATCTGCGCCGCGTCGAATGAAACCTGCCTGTTCCAGTAGGTGAAGGCTAATTTTTAACTGCGTATCCTCCAAGCCAAGTCGTTCGGCGGCTTCCATAGAGTTAAAATAAAGGAGATCTCCCGATTGCCGACGCAAGAATTTGAGCAAATCATTCATGGTTTCGGTATCAGGAAGACCGGATTCGATAAAATAATCCTGAGTGCGGCGGTCACGTTCATGGTGTAGCAAGACACAGTAAGCATCCCGCCCGTCACGTCCGGCACGCCCTGCTTCTTGGTAGTAAGACTCAAGGTCACCGGGAGTGTTATAGTGAATGACATAGCGAATGTCGGGCTTATCAATACCCATGCCGAAGGCTTTGGTACAAACTACGATATTGACGTGGTCATCCATGAACAATTCCTGGACGCTATCCCGGTCGGCAGCATTCATTTTGCCATGATAGGCTCTGGCATCATATCCGGCTTGACGTAGGCGGCGAGCCAACAACTCTACCTCTACGGTGGTAGAAGCATAAATTAGAACCGAATCCCTGGTACAATCGGCTGCCTGCAATATTTTCATCAAAACCTGAAAACGTTGATTACGAGAGCTTATACGATTATAACGAGAGTGCTGGTTGTAAACTACCAACTTTAGTTCCGGGCGGTCAAAAGAAGAGGTAATCTGGATAGGATGGGACATTTCCAACGCTTTCACAATTTCTTGGCGTACCATAGGTGTAGCAGTAGCGGTGAAAGCAGCAAGAGGTGGGCGTTTTTCCAGTTGGGTGAAAAGACGAGGCAGATAAAGAAAGTCGGGTCGGAAACTGGGACCCCACATAGCAATACAATGCGCCTCATCCACCACAACCTGCCGCACCTTTGCCCTCTGCAACGAATGTAGCAACTGCGGGTCGCGCAAGCGTTCCGGCGAAATATAAACCAGTTTGAGCGTACCATGTCTTATCTTTTCAAGTAAATCTTCGCGCTCAGCTGCCGGTTGCCCGCTATAGATAGCACCAACTATTTCGATACCTCGTGCATTCAGAGAATAAACTTGATCGCGCATCAGCGCGATTAGCGGTGAAAAGACTACCGTCAAACCATCTCGTAGTAAAGCAGGGAGTTGAAAACATAGTGATTTACCACCACCGGTAGGCATCAAAGTCAGCACATCCTGACCGGTCAGAATAGCGCGAATAGAGGCTTCTTGCTGAGGGCTACGAAAACCATCGAAACGGAAAAGTTCTTTAAGAGCTTGCAACAAAACCGGGCGCCAAGTCGCATACTCGCTATCTGGGATGATTTCAGGTAGATGGAGGCGGCTTAACCGCTCGGTAAAATCTAGCGGCAAATCTTCCGGCAGATTATTTAGAAAATCTTCCTTTTTCTCCAAATCCAGCACACCGGAAAGGGCTTCTGCCATTGCCCGGTAAAAAGTTTTACGACTTCGTTCTATTTCGTTACGACGTGGCATGTAACCGGGCAAGGAGTTCAGCAATTCAAACTTGTAGCTTTTACGGTGAATCCGCTTATCCAGAAGTAATACCGCCCCTCGGTCGTTCTTGCGCCGTAGCAAGCGCCCGAAGCCCTGTTTGAAACGTATCGCCATCAGCGGAAAGATGTAGTCGCCGAACTCGTTCTGCCCCCGTTCGTTTACCTCTTCACGCCGCGCCTTGAAAATCGGGTCGAACATAAAGGGAAAAGGCAATTTTTCCATTATCACAAATGAGAGCGATTCCCCGGGTACGTCTATGCCTTCCCAGAAACTCTGCAAACCCATTAGTACCGATTCTGTCTGCTCAGTGAACTGTTCTTGTAACTGCCGACGTGATGAATTCTCGGCTTGCCAGTACAGCGGAATACCAAGTCCTGCCAGAGTATCTTCGCAATGCGACACCACCTGTTCCAAACGTTCTCTGGAGGTAAACAGCACCAACGCCCGCCCGTCTGTAAATTCTAATAATAGCTCCAATTCACGGGAAAATTCTTCGACAAAACTCTTGATGGTTCGCTCTACTGGAGTATATTCCAGATAATTTGCAAGTCCCAGAAAAACGTTTGCGGAATAATCCAAATCACCCTGTACTATTTGGAGGTCATGCTCTTGCAGTCGTTGGGATAGTCCAAGTCGGTCTACATAGAAGTTAAATTCTCCACCCCGAATTGTGAGGGTAGCAGAAGTTAAAACCAACGTTGTCAACCGGTCGTAAAGCTCCTGTAATTGCTCATCTACCCGGATGGGTGCGGTTTTAAAAGCCCATTCCCGGTAGCGCGGCAAACTCTTTGGGGTTATAATTTCCGGCTGAGCCACTTCCAGCCAATATACCTGTTTACGATTGGAGACCTTAATAATCTCGTGATGTAGCCGTAACTGATCGGCAAGCTTATCCAAAATGATGTTTAGTTCTTCGCTGCTACGCTGTTTGTAAGGTAAGCCGCCGGTCTGCCCCACTGCTTGAAGCAACGCTACCAAAGTTTTTGCTAAGTCAGGCAGATGAATTTCGAAAAGTTGAAGACGCGCGTTTTCCACCCTGCTCCATTGGGGCGGATGTGCTATGCGTGGGTCAGTTTCAAGACGCAGGGAAGCCCCGTAGCGTGGGTTAAGATTTACTTCAAATATGCGGATGTATTCAGCCAGATGCGTACCAAAATCTGCAATTAGGTTTCGGCACAGTTTGACTGCCGCAAATAACTGGCGGGAGAGTCGGACAATTTCAGGATCGGAGGTTTGGGCAAGGAGGCGTGGCAATGCACCTCTACCGGAGCGGCTATCCTCTAGGCTATCCAGAATCTGATTCAGGGAAGTACGGGAAACTTCGTCACTAAAAGCGCGAGTAGCCACATCTTCCAAAGTATGGGCTTCATCCACTACCAATCGCTGAAAAGGCGGCAGGCGATCCGGGTCTGCCATCCACAGGTCATGGTTTATTATCAACAAGTGGGCTGCCTTAGCCTGTTGCTCCGAACGCAGCAGGTTACAACCATACTGAGAGCAGCGATCTGGGTGGCAGGGCAAATCGGCAGCGTTTACAGCCCGATAAAGGTGATCCACCATTTTAAATGTTGTTCTCAGCCAGTAACTGATATTTTCCTCTGTAGCTTCCGGAAGGCTTAGAATTAGGCTCAGCAAATAGACTATTACGAAACGCTCTTCAAGGCTGGAACCACCATCAAGCTCATCGAGACAGCGTGTCAATCTCTCATTACAGATATAATTGGAACGCCCCTTGAGCAATTGCACCCGGAAAGGCAAATGGGTGAGGTGGCGTAATTCTTCAATCTCAGCCAGTAACTGGTCTTGTAAATTCCGATAAGCAGTAGAAATAACTACATGCTCGCCCCGACTGGCTGCAAAAACCAAAGAAGGGAGCAAGTATGCTACAGTTTTACCTGTACCGGTTGGGGCTTCTATGAGGCGAGTTCGTTCTTGCTCCAGCGCTTCCCAAACTGCTTCCACCATCCTTTCCTGACCCGCACGCCTTGTAAATTTGCGGGCTTCTCTGTAGTGCTCCAGCAGGGCTTGAACTTGTGGGTATTCGAATAAAGGCAACAAAACTTGTGGATTCTCGGAGAGCTCTTCCACAACCGGATACATTTGAGTCTGTATATATTCCTTCAGGCTTTGGGGCTTACCTTTCCATACTAGACCGCAACATTCCGGCAACAATTCTTGCCACAAGGGGTAAAAACGGTTTTCAGGGTTGTGCCACTCCGCGTAAAGCTGCTCAAATACCGCTGCCAATAGGGCAGTATCTGTAATAGCGTTGTGAAGGGATTCGGGTGAAGGAATAAAGGCATTATCCTTTCCAGCGACTTCTTGCCAAATTGTAGCAGCCCTTTCAAAAGTCGCGCCGCAGCGATCCGCTATTACTCCCAGTTTATGCTCACGTAACTCCGGGTAAAGCAAGTGCGTCAGTTCCAACGTATCGACGAAAAGGTTTGGTAAGATGCCCAACTCTGCTTCTAAAAAACCTTTATCGAAGCGGGCGTTATGGGTGATGATGGGATACTCGCCTAAAAATTGGCGGAGTTCTGCGGCACTTTCAGTTAAAGGAGCAGCTAGTTCTAGAGTTTGCTCTAAAACCGGGTTATCCACAAAACCCAACTTGCGTTTAAGCGTGTAAGAAAGATGGGCAGGTGCTGGGTTAAAATAGCGAGATAAAGCCGCTGCCGGTTGGTTAGCGCTATAGCGAATTGCTACAAACTGGATAATGCTATCATGGGCAGGTTCCAGTCCGGTAGTTTCCAGATCCAGGATGATATAGTCACTGTTTAAATTGGCTAACGCGGAAAGCAGTGGTGGGGTGGTTTCCCGCTCAGGTGATGGTTCTTGCTTTAGGAGAGCGCTATTAGGTTCATTTCCTCGCATGCAATAGCGGTCACCGGTTAGAGCAGTAAAAACTCGTGGCTGGTTAAGAAGCTCGCGCAGATTACGTTCTTCAATCATCTGGGCACGCTGGCGCAATTCGCGTCTTATCTGTGCTACTGTTAAACCTTCACGATGTTCCAACAGCATTTTCTGCACTGCCTGCCCTAAGGGACTCTCCGGCTTAAAAAAAGAACTCATGGTGTAATCAATCTGTAAATCTGTTATGGAAGGTCGGTTGTCCTATTTCGCTACCCCTTGGGTAGGTTTATTCTCCGCAGACGGGTGAAGTTAGAACGGGCAACCCAAAATAAGCCTAAAACTTCCACCGTTTCTGCTTACCTCTATAGCTAAACCGACCCTTGACCGGTTTGATGCCCTCTATTAAAATTCCACTTCACTCAGTAATGTTGCGTTTTTGCGGGGATTTATGCCCCTAACCCCATACAAGCCACTTCAAACACAGGCAGCATGTTATGTAGATACTTTACCACCATAAAGCCATAAAGTAAACTACCGCGTTCTGCCTTACCTTTTTGCTAAACTATACACATGTGGGGGTAGGGGGCATTTAACATACGTGCCGTAAAACACCTGCTTTAGGTTATTGCCGACAAACCTTTTTGATGTGGAAGAAGGCTCACGTATTAGTCAGTTCCGTTGCTAAAATAGGGGAATACCCTCGCCTCACCAAAAGCAAGCAAGGGTAGATACTGTGTTACAGCTTCTCAGGGTCTATTCCCAACTCCCGCAGCTTTGCCCAGGCTGCTTCTTTCTCCATCCGCTCCGCTTCTTTCTCCATCCGCTCTCTTTCGGCGCGTTGGTACTCCGCCTCTT